>JABDAE010000019.1 GCA_013289325.1 Chlamydiota bacterium | reverse complement strand
TAGGAACTTCAAGTCCAAAGTCTTTTATGAATTGCATTTGTTTTGAAGGTGGGACAAAGGTTTTAGCAATGCGAAGCGCGTGATAAGATGCGACATCTTTTTGTTCTTGATTAGGATTTTGTCTTAAATCGGCTAAAGTGTGCAACGCCATGCTGACGAGGGCACGTGGAGTGATTAGCGCCTCTTTTGGGTTTAATCCAATGAGATAGTGTCCCATAGATAAAATGGGATGGGCAATCTGTAATGGATTCTCAAAGTAAGGTGATAAAAGCGGGGCAAGAAGGTTGGTGTATAAATAATAAGAGGGGAGGGGATTGAAGGGGACACTAAATCCTCGCCTTTCAAAGAGTTTTGGCATGCCTCTCCCTGCTCCATATTGCTTAGCATTTGCCGCAAAGACGACCTTATGTTCCCGAGTTTCTCCATTGAGATAAACCAAACGCCCATTGAATGGAACGCTTGGAAAAGTGTTGAAAAGCCCCTCAAAAAGATTCCAATCGCCTCCCATGTTTCCCTCATCGATGAAAAGGATTTTTAAGTGACCTTGGCTTTGATCACTGAGCCATTCAGGGATTGCTTGTTCCCCAATATACAGTTTTAAGGGGGTAGGGGAGAGCTTTTGCAGCCGTTCGGTGATAAAAGTGGTTTTTCCGGTTCCGGTAATTCCTGTGAGCACGATGATAGGAGAAAATTGGAGTGCTTTCAGAAAGGCTTTAAGCCTCACTTGATCAAAACCTACTGATTTTTCTTCAGCGCGATCTAAATTAAACTCTTCATAGATAGGCTCTTCTGACTTTTCTAAACCATGCCATGGGGAAAATGCAGTGGGTTCATCAAGAGCGCTTTGATACTCTTGATAGCGCTTAAGGGTTTCTCTTTGGACTATCCCACATTCCTTAAGTTTTGGCGAATTGAGGCAGCGCCAAAGTGTAGGGGTTGAACCGATCGAAAGCGATTGGTGATTTAAAATAGATTTGGATCGTTTAACTCCTATGGGTTTTGGACTCTGTAAATCCCCTAAACTTGAAGGAGTGTTGTATAATGTCAAAGACCTTGTCTCGTTTAAATCAAAATCCTGAAAGTCGTGTTGAAAAGAGCAAATTTTTGGCCATTGGATCGGTTGATCGCTTAATAAGATAAGTCTTGGTGCCTTAACGTTCAAACGGCTTGTGATGTAATCTGAGATCGCTTGAATCAAACTTTCAGAAAATGTTCCATAAAGGAGTGTGTTTTTTTCTTCCTGCATAGCAGTCAATAGAATTCCAGGATGTGCTTCACAGTTTAGCTTCAAAATGTCCTTATCGAAAGTAATTTTGAGATGATCAAAAAGATCGGATGGGGCAAGTTCTGAGATATCTAATTCAATGGAAGAGGTGGGTAAATATTTTTTTGTGAAATCGATATCGTCAGTTGTAATCGCTTGAACGCCATGATCTGTTGGGATGTATTGGTCAAAGGAAAGAGAGTGGGAAAAAGAGCGGGAAAGAGAGCGGGAAAGAGGGGGCGCTTGTAGATCGTGCTTAAGAGGTAGCAATAGTTCATCAGGGATTAAATGGGCATATTCAAAGTCGATCTGTAGCACTACATGATATTTACGGCAGTGTTTTAATAATTTTGCCCACTCCGACAATTTTAGTGGATGGGAGAGCAATACTGTAAGAGAGCCATTTTGATGCTCGGCAATGCGTCCCTTTTGTTTGAAGAATGTCTCATTCTGGTAGCAATAGTTGCCTAAAAATTCAGGCAGCGTATGGGAATTTAAGGCAAACCTTGGGGGTGACTTGCCAAGCTTTTTGAAATAATTTTTAGCGTCTTGAAATGCGTAACCTTTTGAGGTTGTGACTTTAAATGGGTTTGGAATTTGATATGATTGTCCAAAATAATTGAATTTCTTCCATAACAGGGCTTGGTGCCAAAAAAGGGAGAACGAAGGGTCATCTAAGGGAGCGTTATTCAAGTGGATCGATTGAGCGCCCATCTCTAATGCTTTTAATAACTCTCCTGGGATAAAACGCAAACTCGTGCCTTCCATTTCCCAAGATCCTAGCAGATGTGTTTGCCAAAATGGATCGTTGTAAAGTTCTGCGGCTTGATCAATCCCTTGTACCCATTCAAAGGGCAATGCAGGGAGATCAAGAGGTTCTCTTAGGGTAAACATATGTTCAAATTCACCTCTTTCCCTCGTGCTTATAAGGATTACTTGAAGATTTTTTGGCACCTCAATGCAATCTAGGGTGCGCTCGGAACAAAAGAGCTCTTCTAGCTGTGCATAATCATTGCCGTTAAAAGTATCTAGATGGATCAAAACCCAAGCTTTTTCTCCACTTTTTTTTATCTCATTTAAAAAGGCGTACAAATCGCCTCCAGGTCCTTGCTGGAAAACACCTTTATTGTCAGAAGTTTTTTTAATATATGGGCTGCTGCAGTTGATTTCTTCAGGAGTATGGATAGGAAAACACGGGATCTTAAAATCTTTACAATGTGATTGGATTTTGATCCAGTAGGCGTCAAATGATTGTTTGATGAGAAGGAAGGTGGTGGTAAAATGGGAGTTGACAATTTCTTCTAAAATGGATTGAAGAGGATTCGTTGAGCCGATATTAAGAGGGGCGTTTATACAAAGAGGGATCTCTTGACTGAAGATATCAAAACTTGGAACAACTTGATCCTCTGATGCAGAAATGGCATTTTCTGAATCTAGATGCACATTGCTTGGATGGCCTCCTAAATCAAGTCTAGACCATCTTTCATTTCCTGGTTCTAATATCTCTAAATAGGCGTGAATTTCATTAAAGGTGGCACGAAATTTGATAGCGGGATGATCAGTTCTTAATTCATCGATAGCCGCGACAACTAGTTGACGGCAGGCTCCTCCTTGCTTCTTAATTGTTTGTAGGAAAGTATGCCCTGTGGAAAATGGAGTATTACTTGCTGGTGACTTACAGAGTGGAAAATCTTCTCGGTAATGTCTTCTCATCTCGTGCATTTCTAAAGAAACAAGATTTTCCCCATCTATGTCTTCTGCATAAAGAACGAAAGTCAAAATTTGTGTTTGTTGAGAGCGCTTGGCAATCGCCTTGACATAGTGAAAATCATCTCGAGTTTCTCGATAAAATTCAAAGTCAGAGCTTGCGTCGGTGTCGTAGCAAATTAAGGTTTCATGAGGCGTGATAGAGGGAAGCTTTTGCAAAGAGCCGTTCAGCTCTATGGTGCATTGCCCAAGATAATACCCTTTTGGTTGAGGGGTAGTTTTATCGATTTTCACTCTTTTGATGGAACTTAAAGGAAGAAAATTTAAATTTTCAGTATTTTTTAACTTAAAAGCGTTATCTATTGAACATGGGGCTTCTGCCACTTCTAAAGAGGAAAAAATGTTCAACCGATAGTAAGTGGGAGGCACATTTGGAAAGAACACTACAGGGTATACATCGGCTATACCATTAAAACGGTTATCAGCATCAATATTGATCTCTTCTTGGTGTTCAAACCAAGAAACGGCAGCATGAAAAATAAAGGGTCTTTCAAGTTGAAAATCCTCACCCCAATTTTCAAAGTCATCCTCATCGGGATCGTAAGATGAGAAAATATTTCCTTTTATGCTTTCGTGTTGTTGGATGAGTTCTTCATCACAATTTTCACCGATATAAATGATTTTAATTGTTTTTGAACAAGGGCTCTTTAAAAATTCATTAAACATTTTCCCATCATAGCCGGTATTGACCAAACTAAGAGCTTTGATTTGGTTTTCTTTTGGAAAGTCGCGTAAAAATCGAGGTCCAATATCATCGATGCCAATACATTTTAGTGTAGTTAACTCAGGGGAATTTGGAAGCAATTGTGCAAGAAGGAATGAAGTAAGAGGGTTGTCCATTTGCATCAAGATCAACGTTTGCAATGGGGTCGGCAAGTTTTTTTTTATCTGTGGAATAGACCGAGGGGTGCATTGAAATTTTCTGATTGTCAATATTTCAAGCACTTGCAATTTATTAAGCCAAGTCAGTAGTGTGGCCATATCACCTTGGCAGTATTCGAGTTTAAGTTCTCTTAAATGAGAAAATGGCAAAAGAGAAATTTCTTTTGGATTAAGAGTTATATGGCTTAAAAAGAGTTTGTTAAGAAAGGCGCTGCCATTGGCAATCAAATATAATAAGGAATGAGGGGTTGATGTGTTGAGATGGGGCCATACAGAGCCTCTAAGATCCAAATAGTGAAGGGCTGCAAACTTTAAGGGTTCTGATGAATAAGCAAATACGGAGAGGGCAGAGCAAAGGATTTTTAATTTTTTTGAGCCTTGCAAAAGATTAAGGAGTGAAAGTTGCTTGAAGTGAGATCTCTCGCATTTAAATTCGATCAGCTCCAAAAAACCATCACTATCGCATAACAGCTCTCCTTCAATATTTGAGTTGGTGACCACTAGATTTTGAATCGGAAATTGTTTGAATAGACCAAAGATTTGGCCATTCAGATTGCAGTTTTGAAGTGTCAAATTTTTAAGTGCGGGCAGTCTTATCGCTTTATGTTTGCCCCATTCTTTGCTTTCTAAACGGAGGCTAATTCCTCGAATTGATAAGTGTTGGAGGCTGTGATGGGGACCTAAAGATGCGTACAATTGATCAAAATTAAACGAGGTTTTTCCTTTTTTTTCAAATTTCTTCCACTCGTCGAAATCGAATATATCCGGTAAGTCATAATTTGACTCGCTGCTTAGCGTAAGCTCTTCTAAGTGGGTAGCTTGCCGAATAAGCGGGATTAAAGGTTTAAGATCGATTATGTGTATAATCGTTAAGTGTTTTAGTTTTTTTAATTCGACTGTTAATAATATTTTCTCTAAAAGTTTGATCTCTTCTTTTGTTTTATATTCAGATACATTGAGGGAAAGGCGCACAAGATTAGGCGCTGAAGTAAGCAAATGGCCTAGAATGATCAAGGGGATGCTACTTTGAATATCGAGCGCTTTTAAAGAGATTAAACGGGGATGGGGGTCCCAATGAAGGTGATCTTCCACATTCCATAATTGATCCATGGTAAGAGTTTCAATGCGCTCTCCTTTTTCTATCAGAAGACGATACAAGGAGATACCGCTTATGTCTGCACTTAGATGAAATTTCAGGTCCTCTTGTTGGTTGCGCCAATTTTCATTTCCAAGCATCATGATGTGAAGGGCATACTCATCGATTTCATAAAGCTCATCAGAAGAGAGTTTCAATTGGTCGATTGCTTTTGTCGCGAGTCCATCAATCCTATGATTTTGTTTCATCGTTTCGTTAAATCGTTTGAATCGAACAAATTGTTCATCTTGAAATATAAGAAATTCAAACGCATGGGAAGACAGCTCTTGGATCCTCGTTTTTAAAACAGCTAAACGATTTCTCCTAAACGAGTAGGTGGCATTTAACAGGAGTACTTTTTTTTCGAGTTTTGTTTGAGGAAGGGTATCGGTTTGCCAAAAGTTTTTTGCCCCGCTTACCAATGCATGGAAGTCGATTCTACCTGTGATCTGATTGGTCAATCCAGATTTATACTCTGCGTTTCTTTGAAAGAAATAATTTGATTTATAGTCTGTGATCATTGCAACGAATTATAAAACGACTATATTTATAGCGAAAGTATTAAAATATACGAGCGATGCCAAGCGAAAAGGCAAGCGGATTAATCGTCACATGCAGGTTTTGATTGAACTCTAAATCGTCTTTACTTACGACAAATCTGCCATTGGTACGCATGGCAATGAGTTTAACATCCAAGTTTAGATACCAGCTGCTGCAAAAAAGATAATTGAGTCCTACCTGGCCGACAATACCGTAAGAATCATCCAGGCTCAGTTTCATGTGGGAATGGGAGTGTTTTAGCTTTTCATTAAAAAAATGGGTATAATTAACCCCTAAACCAAGATAAGGTTGAAACTCGCTGCATGGAAAAAAGTGGTAACGAAGCGTGCAAGTGGTGGGTAAAATCCATGTGCTAGCGGCGTGGATATCGCTTAAGTTAATGTAGCTAAAAAAATCGAATATGTTAAAGATTGAGGTGATAATGACTATATTGGGCTGAAGATCGAGCGTCATATGGGTCGCTGCAACTGATAGCTCCGTTGATAAATGATCAGTCCACATATGGGAGACCTTAAGCTCAGGCGCAATTGCATCTTTGGCTCTTGGAGTAAAGCGCGCTTTAGGATTTGGCACTTTGTCAGTTTCAATTGTGGCATCAGTTTTAAGATCTGCGATAATGAATTGATCACCCGTAATTTTTGGACTTTGATAATTTGGAACAAATGCAGTGACACTAAGACCAATTGTGGTGTCTCCCTTTTCAAAGCTATGAAGTGGATGTTTTGAAAGGAGCGCTGCAAGTAAAGGGAAAATGGCAAAAATCTTTTTCATCATACCTTGTAAAGGTTAACTTTTTGCCGATTGTATGAGAATTTTTAATTTTGTGTCAATGGCCGTGAAATACAGGGGATTGTAGGGCAAAGAACTTAATTTTTGAAATATTAAGCAAAAGTTGTTTGGACTCTGCGCTTGGATCGACTATTTTTTCCAAAAATGTGCAAAAGGAGATGACTTTCTCCCTTTGTGATAGGTCTAAAGTGGGGAGCTTTTGTAGCGTTTCCATCAAAAAATTCACTTTTTCTTCGACTGTATGGTGACTGACTTTGCCTTGATAGATCTCTTCGCTTAAAGGCTTTAACCTTGCGATGCAACTTTTAAGTTCTGCATTTTTGACCAAGTTGCAAATTGGCTTTTGGATTCCGTTGTAGAGGGTAGTGATCAGTTGAAAAGCATCCTTCACCAACGAGGATGAAACGCTGTCTTTTTCTTCTCTTCTATTTTGTGGTTTTGAAGATAAAGTCAGGCATGGTAGTGATGTATTGGTGTTAGCCACTCCTTCTTGCATCAGAATCTCCTAAAATATTGCATTTAGAAGTGAGAATAACTTAAGTTTATAAAGATTTAATAAAAGACTTCTTTCGAAACTCCATTTGGTCGCTAAAATTGTGCTTTTTGGCATATTGGCGAAAATACAGAGGGGTTTTCATGGCAGGGCAGATTGAATTCTTTAGCTCTAGGTGGTTTCCCCAAACAATTTCATCATTTTGTCATATCTATAAGAGACTTCATTTCCGAAATGACGTCATGGGGGAGTTTAAAACTAAAAATGTCTAGATCTTCTTTCATATGCGTATCAGAACAAGTTCCAATCAATGGCACAATCCCTATTTGAGTTAAAAATCGAAAGAAAATTTGCTCTTTAGTTTTTTGAAATTCTTGAGCTTGCTTTTGCAATAAAGGATTAGCCAGTAGGTCGGGGTTGGCAGTGAGGGTCCAAAAACTTTGGTAAATGATTTTTTGCTCTTGGCACCACTTGCGCAGCATAATATCATAACCGGTTTGTCGAAAAAAACGATTTTGGACTACAGCTGGTTTAATAGAAGCCTTCTCATTTAAGAATTTCAAAACTTCAACATCATAGCAATTGCTAATCCCTAGCTGCTTAGTCCCTTTATGCTGATAAATCTGTTCCATGGCTTGCCAAACAACTAATAGCTTTTCTGGGCTTTCCAAAGGGGAGTGTAGGACCAAAGAGTCCACATGGCTTACTCTTAGATTTTTTTTCGAGACCTCAAAGGATTGAAAAACTTGGCTCTGAAGTGTCGCACTTTTATCATAGGGAATATCTCGAGGGTCTTGACCATCTATTGGCGTAAATTTGGTTTGTATAAACAGATTTTCGCGTTTAATACCATCTCTTGCAAGTCTTTCAAGGGCGTCTCCTACCCCTGCTTCATTATAGTGCTTGGGTTGACAAGCCGTATCAACCCCTCTAAAGCCGGACTCGATGGCTTTTGTGACTAAATCAGCTGTTCGTTCTTTTTTCCAGGCTGTGCCATAAATGATAGAAGGCATGCTAACGCCTGATAAGGTAGTGACATATTCCAAGGTAAACCTCTTTTATACCCAAATAACTTAATCTCTTATTGTCTCATACTTGCTTACGAATGTTTCAATATCTTTGCATCCAAATAATTGTTCTGCAAGAAAATCAAGCTCTACCTTATCACTTAAATTGGTATAATCAATGTGGTCTTTTAAAGCTTCATAAGAGTTTAGCAAGGACTCGATTTGATTTTTCTTTGGAAGGTGCTTAAAGAATTCTAAACTAGCGTGTTTTGCTTTCTTCATCGTAATAGGTGCTAAAGGGTCTTGTTTCCAATCGTAATTTGCAATTTTCTTTTCCTCTTCTAATATAAATTCGTCCCAATCGACACACCCCTTGACATTCACTGCTTCTGAATATGTATCAAATAGTTTCATGATCTGCATCATCGTAAGAACCCCAATTTTTTCAAGGACCCATTTACAAACCCTCGTCTTTGGGGCGTTGCTGCTTGTGATAGCGCGATCAAAATCGATGGTAGAGTTTAAAAAACAAAGGAGTAAGCACATCCTGTTGTAACTGTCTTGAACTAATCTACAGATAGACTTATTGTCTTTTAATAGAAGTTCGCGATGCCACTCACTTGCCGATATAATCCCATTAAAATGTAGTTCTAAAATGGCGGAAGGGGCAGATAATGGAAAAATAAGCCGTTCGTGATACATCTTAGCCTCTATCCATTTATCCAAACCCATTTTTGAATTGGGATTAGTGTCTTCTTCGCTATCCCATATTTTTTTGTCTTCGCTGATTAGATGAGCAAATCCCGGAGCAAAAAATTTGCGCATCTCATCTAGCCCTAAGATAACTTGCTTTCCATATGCTAAATACGACATCTCCGGACCATAACTCCAAAGAAGTGGCTCATTCTTTTTAATGCCGCCCGAAAGAAAAAGAAACTGCTCGGTTCCTTCTACCATGATTTTTATGCCGACGAGATTTGGAAATCCGCAATTGGAATACCGCATAAAATTTCCCATTTCATGGGCTTCAAAAGGGTAGAATCCGTATGCGATTTCATCTGAACACTCCTCGATATAAGCGTGAAAAGACGCATCACTAAAAGCATATCTAGAAATAAGGTAATTTTGGTATAACCCGCAATAGCTTCCAACTGGCTGCCCTTTGACAATATCATCCTTAGCGACAACTTCTTTGGCCCCTTTTGCAACTGACTGTAGAGCCTGACATTCTTGTATCACAACGGCTGGCGGATTATTTCGATAAAGATCGAATATCTTATTTATCGAATAGGACCCATCCACTTGTGCAGACCTTAACTGACCATAAGCCGAAGGGGGATAAAAGGGGATATCCCTATAAAGAATTCCAAGAGTGTCTCTTATTTGGCGACTTGTTAACTTTGCCAATGGAGTAAGCTTTCCTTCAGAATTTTTCACAAAGACATTTTTGGGGAACTTAAAGCATTCTCTTTGCGTTAAGGTGCGCACGTTTTCTGCGGTTCCATATTGCCTATTTAAAATTTTAGGATTTGCTCCGCGGGTGATTAATCTATCATAGAGTTGCTCAGACACAAGCGCTGCAAAGTGAAGCGGCGTCCATCCAAATATATCTTGAGCATTCAATAAGTCGCTTATACATTTCCACGTGCGGGCAACTTCGATTAGTTTCTCGATGATTTCTCGATTATTTTGCATGACTGCAATCATAAGAGGAGTGATATTTTCAACTTGTTCATCTTTGGAAAATAGTTTTTCAGGATTTTTTATCTCAAATTGCTGATCGATATATTTAACTACAAAAGCCTTATCGACGCCTTGGCTTTGACCAAGGGCCAACAAGTAGTGTAGGTAGTATTTTTGCGCTCGTGGAAGCTGCTTTTGATAGTCACTAACAGGATACGCGGTTTGCCAGTTGATTATAGTTGAAGGGTTAAAGAGATCATTGACAGCACTCATAATATACTCATTTAGGTAATTTTAGGTTATTTTGGGCTAAAGGAACAACTCCCATCTGAGCAAAGCTGGCTACCTTAAGACTCATTTAAGACGTCCCTTAATTTTTAATAAAAAACATTTGATTTTGTTGAATATATTTGATTTATTAAATAGAATCAATGAGCATCTTCATATAAGCTTTCTAATAGTCCAGGACCGCCTAAAGTTCTATGTACCTCAATAGCTGCATCAAGCACCTGCTCTGACAACAAATTTTCAATTATCTCTGCGTCTCTCCGGCTCACCGCCTCTGCGTTAGTCATAAAATACCTCGATCTTTTTGGATATTGTTCTCATTTTTTTGTTCTTGAAAGAGGAGAGTATGCTGAAAACTTTAATTACGCAAGAGGTCTAATTTAAGGCCCTGCCGCGCCTGATGCGGAATCTGTGTTTTGGGAGGTTCCGCTAGTAGGATCTACTGCTTTATCTTTAACCTCTTGCTCTTTTGCTGCGTGAGCTTTAGCCCTTGCATCAGTTGCTGCTAAGTCTGCCAGGTGTGCCTCTTCATGAGCGATTCTCTTTGCCTCCACTTCCTCTGGTGTATCAACCTTTCGGCTTTTTCCTTTAGCATCTGGTTTTTGCGGTGGCGGTGTGGGCTTTGGGGTTCCTTTATTTTCTTTGGGAACAGCTGATGGACTTAATGTCACACTTGCAAGTTCAGGTTTTAAAGCTGTAGGGCTTGATGCAGGAGAAGGGGATGGAAGCGCTTTTTGGGCAGCACTCTCTATGCGATTGAGTAAGTTAAGAATTTTTTGTATTTTTTTTTGTTGATTTTTGAGTTCATTTAGAGCTTTTTTTGGAAGTTTATTTGTAGCAGATTCATTTACACGTAAGCTTTCTTCGATTTTAGCTAGTTCTGTAGGGTAGTATTCACCCATTACTTTCCAATCATGGCCCCATCTGCCCTGATACCCTTGGTTATCCCAACGGATTTGCTCAAGGCTATTTTTTCCAAGGTCTGCCTCTTGAGCCACGGCAAACATCTCAGCTATTTTTTTCTCTGATGCAGCTTTTGCCACATTTATATCTGTGATTGCGCCCACAAAAAGTATCGTCACTCTTGTTTGCAGACTGCCTATTTGAGCATCAAAGCTATATTGAGTATTTCCATTAATATCTTTCAGTTCTTCGTTTTGACGGATATTGTGAGGTCCTGAAGTTCCACTTGATCCAGCACCACTGCCTACAGAACTCATAATTTCCTCCTTAAATATAATTTTAACCTAATAAATTTATTTTACGTAATGTTGCATATTAAAATCAACTAAAATTTAATAATATAAACACGTGTAAACTTATTTTTCTAATCGAGTAATTATTATTTTTATTACATCCAAGAAAATTCAAAAGTTTGCCAAAGACCATGATTGAAACAAAGTTATCTCTTACGGCAAGATCAACGATGGTAAAGATGGAACGATTTAACCTAAAAACGGCAGTTGGAGACGCTAACTTGACATGAATCTCTTGAACCAGAATCATTTGCAGTGGGGCGGTCCTTCACCACTTGGGAATGTCCCGCCCCACTGCAAAGTGATTCTAATTCAAGATCTTGCGCCAATTTAGCATCTCGAACTGCCGTTTCTAGGTTTAACGATAAGGTTTTTCGGTTAAAGCATTGCAGCCTCGAAGGGTTGCAATAATTTTTTTAGCGGGAATTGCTATACATGGCCTTAATTATCAGGAAGAATTTGTACAAAAACCGATGTATACTGTATAATAAACATATACATTACTTAAGAGGAGCATGCTTATGTTTCGAACCCAAATTTATCTGACTGAAACAGAACAAAGAGAATTAGCTTTCCTTTCAGAGTTTTTAGGCAAAGCAAAAAGTGCTCTAATTAGAGATGCCATTGATAAATTCCTCGCAGAAAAGTCAAGACTTGTAAAAAAGACTTCTCGTAAATCTCATCCAGCAGCTGGGTTATGGGCAAAACGTAAAGACTTACCTAACTTTAGAGAGTTAAGAGATGAATTTGACAGGTAAACTCCTTGTGGATACCGACGTTCTTTTGGAGGTTTATATCGGAAGAATTATGGAAAAAGCCATGGAGTTGGACTAGCTGATGCTTTAATTGCGGCTACAGCTACATCTATTGAAGCAACATTAGTTTCACTCAACATTAAACACTTTCCTATGCTAAAAAATAATGTCATACTTCCGTATAAAAAATATTTATCGAATACTTAGGGATCGTTAAGGGTAAAAAAATGGGTACATTGAAATTGAAAATTGGGGTCATGGGCTCAGCTTCCGGCAAAATTTCCAAGGCACAAAACAAGATTGCCTATGAACTGGGATGCGCTATCGCCGAAAGTGACTGCATTACCATTACCGGGGCCTGTTCTGGCTACCCCCTTGAAGCTGCCAAAGGAGCGCATAGTAAAGGTGGATTAGTTGTAGGAATATCGCCTGCGCTAAGCGAAAGCGAGCATATTCAAAAATACAACTCCCCGATTGCCTATCATGATATACTCATATTTACAGGAAGCGGACTTATGGGACGAGAAGTTGTCAATATACGCAGCTCAGACATCGTGATTATTATAGGAGGTCACTCAGGTACTCTTGGAGAATTTTCCATTGCTTATGATGAAGGACGCCTAATTGGAGTTGTACTTGGCACCGGAGGTATTGCGGATGAGATTGAGAATATAGTCAAAGTGATCAATAAGAAAACAGGCGCTAAGGTGATCTACGGTTCAAATCCTTATACGCTTCTTGAAAACCTTATTGATTATTACCTTAAAAAGCATTACAAGTGCCCTGATGTACATTCTTAAAAGTTATCTTTAGAGGGCAAAGAGATGAATTTGAAAGATAAACTCCTTGTGGATACCGACGTTCTTATCGACTATCTAGCGGTTGACTTCTATAAGCCATCTGGACTTGTCCTTAAGAATTTTAAAACAGAGGATGAAAGCGTAGACTATGGAGCTTCCGAATTTACCATAAACAGTCGGTTTGTCAAATTTAGAGTGGGAAAGATCACCCCAAAAAAGGTTGGACAATTTGTCACCTTTTGGAAACGCATAGGTAAAGGACCCATTTTACCTTATGACTTAAGCGATTCTTTTGATTTTCTTGTCGTTAGTGTGCATGCCGAAAAACATTTTGGCCAATTTGTTTTTCCAAAAGCTGTACTCTGCGAGAAAGGGGTCCTATCTTGCAATGGAAAGGGAGGTAAGAGAGCTATACGCGTCTATCCTCCTTGGGATGATACTGATAATTCTCAAGCGAGGAAAACAAAAGATTGGCAACTGCGATATTTTATTAACTTCTCAGAAGATAATTTTGATTGCGCACGCATGAGACATTTATTTGATATACTGCATTTACAAAAATAGTTTTTTTTGTGAATTTTTCAGTCTAGTAATTTTTAAATGCATAAACCTTGCCTCATCCTATTACCCATATGTGTACTATCGCTGCTACCGCAGCTTGATTAGCAACCCCACATTCCACGTCGCTTCGCTCCGTTTCATGCGGGGCTATCACACTTTGGTCACTGCCGTGACCAGCGGCGGCAGCCGCTTTCAGTGCAGCAACCCCGCATGAAACGGAGCGAAGCGACGTGGAATGTGGGGTAGAAGCGAAATAAAATTAGAGCTGCGGCAGCAGCGATAGAAAAGATATAGGTAATAGGATGCCTTGCCTATCCCGATCTATCCCTTCTCGATAAACCTAGATCCGGCAGTTCGAGATGGCAAATTAATGCAAGATCTTGAATTAGAATCACTTTGCAATGGGGTGGGACATTCCCAAATGGTGAAGGACCACCCCATTGCAAATGATTCTGGTTCAAGAGATTGCGTTAAGTTGCCGTCTCCAACTGCCGGATTTAGGATAAAGCCGAGCGGCAAAAAACCAAGAAAAAAAGCCAAATTTTGAATCACATTCGGTATATCTTTATATCTTTAAACCGAAAACAAGTGCTTGAAAAAAAATAGCAACTTATATAAATTAAATTCCCAATTAATAAAATAAAAACTTAAAAGGTAAAAGTGAACCCAGCAACATCAAGTTCTTCTGTGAATATATTAGACTTTAAACGGCATTTAGAAACTTTCGTACAATTTGGCCAATCAAACAAATCAAATCAAATGAAGAGAGTAAGGCGTGTATTGGAAAATTCTTTGAAATTAAAAAATGCAACTGATAGCGATTTACAGAAGAGTCGCAATGAGTATGGGAAGTGGGGATGGAAGGAGCCTACCCTTTCTAGCATCGATTACATCCAAGATGTTCTAAAGCACCAAGAACGTCGACTTTACCACAATGCTGCCAGGCACGTTCGAACTACTTTAAACCGATTGAATCGGGAGCCGCTCCAAGAGTCTAATGAAGCACAAGCTGCACCCGTTACCCCTAATCCAGTGAGCAGATTGCAAGGAAAAGTTGTCCCGATGGCGGCAGCAAGTGGAACTGAAAGAGATTCAACTGCCTCAACCACAACTTCCAGACAACCACACACAGGCCAAAATCAAAGCACAAGCAGCAAAAGAAGCTATAGTGACTATGAAGAAATGCTAAGAGCTGCAGAAGCAAGCCTTCAATCAGAAAAAGATAAAAATGCTAACCTCACTCAAGAATTTACTCAACTCATTGCTCTTTTGCAAGCCCAAATTGCAAATGCACAAAAGGCTCTTCGTGATAAAGAAACAGCGCTTCGTCAAAAAGTTGAAGAGCTGCTAGGATTAGAGACGCAACTGAATGAAATGCGCATCCATCAAGTCATAGCAAATTTAGGAGCCCTGCCTCAACCTCAACAAGGACAGTCTTCCGATCATACCCGAGAGGTCGCAGATCTCAGACAAAAATTACAAGTGGCTGGGAGGACAATTGCAAATGCACGTAAGGGCTACTCCGAAATGCAGGCAAATAATGCGCGCTTAACAAGTGAAAACGATACACTTATTAACAAAAATCAAGCGCTTATGCAACATAACTTCAGCATACAGCAACAATTTAACGCCTTACATCAACAATATAATGCCTTACGTCAACAATATAATCAAAACCAAAGGCAGCAATTCACTCCCCATTTATCACCTTCCATGCCACAAACTGAGGAAGGATTACAACCTTTTCCAGTGATGTCAAGCCCACAAGAATATCCAGAGCTGATAGTGATGGAAAGTGGTTGTACGACGCAGTCTCAAATCCAATTTCCATTCCAGGATAGCGAAGCGGGTCCATCTGGCCAATGGCTGTTTTATCCTTCCTCTTAAGTGATGAAAAACAAAAGGCTTCACTTCGAAAAGTGAAGCCTTAAAACTAATTGGAGGTGGAGAGAATTGAACTCTCGTCCCGAGCAAACTCCATGAAAGACCTCTACATGCTTATTCTTCTGTGGTAGTTAAACTCTCGTGCAGAAGACTCCACTAAAAAGTTTAACAGCTCTATTTATCTCGAACAATAAATCCTAAGAGCTGATTCGAATCTATTGTCCATACCAAGATCGTTATCGATAGATTCTGAAATCCTTAGTCTAATTTCAGGCTATCGGGCAACACAGACTGTTAGGTTTATGCTGCAGCAGCTAAAGTAGCTACGTTACCAACAGGTTGGATAGACGCAATTACTTTAGATTGAGAAAGTTTACTTTCTGCATTTGTTTTTTTGTCGGCTTTTTAGGAGGCCAGCCAACGCCCTCCGCATGCAATCAATATTTTGTTTCCCGGTCGAAACCGTGACACCCCCTGAAGGTTAATGGTTTTACATACCTTAATTATAACTTAAAAATTACTTTCAAAGCAAATGAAAAAATGGATTGAGCTAAAGAGGGGATTTTGCTAGCCTATGTGATACCAAACACCTTAAGGGGAGACACCTTATACCATGTTAGAATTTTTCCGCCGCTACCAACGTTACTTTCTTTGGATGATCACTGTTGTGACGATTCTTTCGTTCTCATTTTTTGGCACTTATAGCGCTATGTCCAATCAACCGTTTAGAGAACAAGTAGCCTTTACCAATGTGAAGGGGAGTGCTGTCACTGCACACGAGCTAGGGGAGATGGCGGTGTTTTTAGGGACTGACGCACAAGATAAAATGTATTTTGGCGGTGCATGGGGTCCAAATTTTTTAAATGATGGCGTGATCAGAAAAGATATCTTTGAAACTGGAATAGGGGAGCTACTACTCCAAACTTATGCCACAGATTTCCGTGGCGATCTCAGCAGCAAAAGTGAAAGGGAAAAAAGGTTTAATCTTTACGTCAACCCACAAGTGAAGTTTATAGGGGTAGAATCTGTTTGGAATAACTTTGCGCCTAACATGAGTAACTTTTACCACGTTTTAAAGGTTGCAAATGACCCTTTATCAAAAGATGCTTTAAATGCGCGTATTGGCTTATTTATGTTGGAAAGGCAATTTCCTCCAATGCTTTTAAGGCGGGTTTTGCGCTATCAAGAGCAACAGTTTAAATTTATTACACCAGATCCTGCACTTGATCAAATCGATCTTTCCCTTTTCGGCTACCACACAGTCGACGATTGGTTTGGGCCAAAGTTTGTTCGATTAGCCAGCCAATTCATCATGAATGCAGCTGTCATTGCTGAGCAAAAGGGATATGTTGTCACAAAAGATGAGGCATTAGCTGATTTATTGCGCAATAGTGAGCAAAGTTTTTTAGCGATTAGCCGCAATGTAAACACAGGCGTTGCATCGAGTCATGAATATTTCAAAGAGCAACTTCGCCTAATGGGGATGGATCAAAACATTGCAGCTAAAGTGTGGCGCGAAGTGCTTTTATTTAGGCGGATGTTTAACGACATTGGCAACGCTGTGCTTGTCGACCCATATTCTTTAAAACAGATGAATTTGTATGCATCCGAGTCAATAGAGGGGCAGCTTTATAGATTGCCAAAGCCTTTAAGACTTAATAATTACAATGCTTTACAAAAATTAGAGATCTATCTAGATGCCGTCAGCAAACGATCAGATACAGAGACTGCAAAGCTATCTCTTCCAACAGTATTTTTATCAGCTGCTGAAGTGGGTAAAAAAACTCCAGAGCTAGTTGAAAAGCGCTACATTTTGGATGTTGCCAAAGTTGATACTCATAGGCTACAAGATCACATTGCACTAAAGGCAATGTGGAATTGGGAAACATCTGATGCTGGATGGGAAAAACTAAAGAAGACATTTCCAGATGTCGGAGTCTTAAGCGCTAGTAAGAAAAATGATCGATTTGCAGCACTTGATGGCTTAGACGACACTACGCGAAGAAAAATCGATACGTTTGCCAAAGAGTCAATTGTAGCAGAAAATCCAGATTGGCTTGAAAAAGCTCTTGCAGACGCTTCTGTCAATAGAGTCAACGTAGGGCTTCATGCAAAAGGAGACAATAAGGTATTTCCGGGTCTTGAAAATGGAGAGGAGCTTATCGCGCTTTTAGATGCTGCCACACCAAATGGGCAAAATATGAAAGACCCATTAAAGAGTTATTCACCGGATAAGAAGGTCTACTACCGCATTACTGTAATAGACCGTGACAGTGTGCCTGAAGTGCTTACCTTTCGAAAAGCGGATGAACAAGGGGTTCTTGATAAGCTTTTGAGCACTAAATTAGAGGCTTACTATAACAAAATTAAAGAAGAAGATCCCAAAACCTTTCAGCTTGGCGATAAAGAGTGGAAGCCATTTAAAGAAGTCAAAGATATGGTAGCTGATCGTTACTTTGAAAAAGTGTTAAAAGCTATTGCAAAACTATCTGCTGAGGCAATGCCCGATGGAAAATCGCCATCGCCTCTTCTTGGCGATTATGCAGCAGCTTTCCGCTTTTATCCATATGTAAAAGAGGTAAAAGGTAAAGTGTCTAAAGATGCAAAGCTTATCGAGAAGCTCACGACTTCAATCTCTTCAAATGAAGAGGCTGTTTCGCAAGAAGGGGAAGATGTGCTTGCAAAAGGGCTTATCACAACAGATAAATTGATTGCAAAAGCAGACCTTAGCGATCAGTGGAAATTGGAGCGCTTGCCCTATCAAACGGCAAGAAGCAGTGCAAATGATCTAGTCGAGAGGTCAAATTTATTTCAAATGCCGCTTAACAGCTGGACAAAAGTGCAAACGCCTCCAAGTGGTGATATCAACTTCTTTTTTGCTGAGAAAAAGGGCTCTCTCCTGAAAAAGGAAATTGTCGATGAAAGTGTCACAAAAGTCAAAGACTTACTTGCAGATCAAGTTAAAAAGCAATTTGCAGATAGCATCCTTGGCCAAATACGGGAAAAGAATGCAATTTCTCTTAGTATTAAAGAGGATGACATTAATGAAGATGGCATAAATGCAGACACTCAAGAAAAAGCAAAAAAGAAAGAAGTAGAAAAGGTACCAGTTGCAAAAAGCAATAAATGAAATACCAATAAATGAAATACATAGATAGATCAGAATCTGATGGTGATATTTCAGCAATCACACCCGTAAATTTCTTCCACATTTCAGCTGATTGTAAGTGTCTAATAGGAAGAGGCGGCAAAGCCTCTTCTCTTTCAGATTTTAATCTTGATCAGAAAAACTATAAAACTTATCTATTGCCGGACACCTCATTTCTTTGCAGCGAAGAATCCTTTGCTGAAGTTGCCATGGGGTGGAGCGAGGAGGGGATAGAAGTATTTATTATCGCAAAATTAAAAAATACTGCAAAAAGCTTTAGGCAAGAGGGGAATGTAGGCGAGGGGAATGTAGACTTTAGCAGCGGTGATTGCGTTGAGATTTTCATCGATACGCGCGATGTTAAGACAGCAACATTTAACACTCGCTTTTGCCATCATTTTGTCTTTAGAAAAGAGGTTTTGGATGGAAAAACGGCAGCTGAAGTGACTCACTTTAGGACAGAAGATACCCATCCACTCTGCGATCCCGATGAGTTGCAGATGAAATGTGATGTAAAAAGCTCGATATGGGGAAAAGGGTATTCAATGAATATTTTTATTCCTAAAAGTTGTCTTGTGGGGTACGACAGCAATCAATTTAAACGATTAGGGTTTTCATATCGGATCAATAGATGTGAAGGCTTTTCTCAACACTTTTCTGTTGTGACGGATGATTATCAGATCGATCAACAGCCATCGCTTTGGTCGAGCATTAATCTTGTAAGCTAAGAGGAAATACCAAGTGAAATTTACACAAACACACGAATGGGTCCGCGTTGAAAATGGGATTGCCACAGTCGGCGTAACTGATTTTGCGCAAAATGAGCTTGGAGAGATTGTCTATGTAGAGCTTCCAAAGATTGGCTCACATGTCAAAAAATCGCAAGAAGCTGTGGTGCTCGAATCGACAAAAGCTGCTGTCGATGTCTATTCCCCAATTTCTGGCGAGGTCATTGAAGTCAATGAGGCTTTACGCACACAAGCTGATCTGATCAATGCATCAGCCTTTGATAAAGGGTGGTTATTTAAAATAAAACCACTTAATCAGAGCGAGTTTCTCATCGAATTTGATGAGCTTCTAGATACTGATGCGGCTTTAGCTTAACTTTTGCAAAAGGCTCTTACCTTGGCATTGGCATCGCGATGTCAGCAAATGGGAGCGCTTCTTCATGTTCAGTGCCTGCGCCTGCTATCAAAACCGACTCTAAATTGGCCAAAGCCAATTTAATCTCAGCGACTCTGTAGCCAAGCCCAAATGTATCTGTATTTCCATTTGCCACTTGCTCAAGTGCATTTTGCGCTTGCTGCTCCTCCGCAACACCTGGAAGTTGAAGTAATGGAGCATTTGCAGCAACGGCTAGAAGTTGTTGCTGTGCATTCCTGGCAATATCTGATTGGCTCCACAATCCTTTGATCGCCTCTATTTTTTCCTCGGGCGCTCCACAAAGATGGAGCATCGCTAAGATCACATTTCTTGTTCCATTAATGGCATCAAGCTCTTCTGTAAAGAGATTGAGCTGCGCTGCAATCGGTTGATGATATAGCGTTTTTATCTCATTAAGTTTTGCTGTGATCTGAGCATTCATTGTGTTAATCATCTCATCAGTGACCGTGTGCTTTGTGAACTCCTTGGCTTGGGTGAAATGTCTGATTGTGCACATGGGATGTATCTTACTGCGGCAATTGGCGATATTCCAATATTCTGCGGGAGGGTGCTCCCAATGATGCACGGCATTCATACGCGCAAGTGAATCTTTGAGTAGAAGACAGATATCATTGCCGAATTGCTCCACTGGCACTTGTTCTGCTCCACAGGTAAAGTGACATAAGTCGATGGCTTGACCCGGAGTGATAAATCTAACTTGAAAATGATAAGAAAAATTATACATACCAGTTAAAGCTTTATGTTCTGCATCTGTAAAGTGAGCATTGCTCGCAATAAAATCGATGTTAAAATACCCAAGACCTAGCAATTCTGCCATGTAAAGAGAGGGTGGAATTGCTTCGCGCAAACGTTGATCTGCTGCAAACAATGAACAAAGTGAAAATGACATGTTAAATCCATTCGCATAGAATGGACTCCAATGAAGTGGATCGTGCCATACTTCTAAAGTACTTTGACCAGGTGATGAACCCCCACGATGCCTTGCAAAATGAACTAGTGGATACTGGAAGCTTCCTGCCAACTTGTCAAGAGGTTCATTGTTGATCCAACCAAGCAACAAGGCTGTTAACTTCGCCTGGTAGATTTCCTTAATTTTATTTATTTCTGTATTGAGAGCGTTACCGTAATCTTGAAATGCTTTGCGCATATTTTCTCTGACTGGGTTGGCGATAAGGTCAATATACTGAGTACTAAAGCTATACGCAATTTGGTGTTTAAAAACATCTCGATTATCCAGATTTTCCCTTTCATTCACCCTATTGAACAGCAAGGCTCTCGCTCTATTGGCAAGTGCCTCCTGATGCTGTCGATAAGTGTCCAATAAACCTGCGAACACTAACTGTTTGTTTTGCTGTAAAAGTTCAATAAACCGAACATAATTATCCCCTTTGGCGATCATTTGCGCTGATGAGTTGGGGTTAAGGTGGTGTTCGATGTCGAGTAAACAGAGCTCTTCACGCAAATTGGTATATGTCGCTATTGCTTCTAACCAAAAGCCTGGATTAATCAATGACTCAATGGATATTGCCTGTAGAAAATTTCCGCCGGCGTATTGTACCGCTAAAGAGGCTAAGTAACTGACAAGATGCCCTAAGTTAAGGCCATCTTCTCGTACAAGGATATTATTTAGCAGATTTTGGTAGTTGACGACATGTCGGTCTTGTAGAAAGAACATGTATCGCCTGCCGTTTAACATCGTCAAATTGGTTTCATCGATTAGGCAATTTTCAAATTCTACAATTTTATTATTGTGAATTAATTGAGTGAGCAATATCACACGAGATCCTTCTTGGGGGTGAGTGAGCGCATTTGTGATCAACCCAGTCAACGTACGAAAGGGTTGCAAACTTATTTGTTGTATTTGGTTGCCAAGATCGTGATGAATAAGCGTGAGAAACCGATTCGTCCGATCTAAATTTTGACCAATTGCTTCCCTTGTCATGGTGTGTTCTTTACTGATGATGCTTTCAAGACCTTCGAAACGTTTAACAAGCGTGTTGTAGATTTGTCTTTGTCCAAGTGCCAGTCCATTAAATCCCGCAATCGTGTCCCGATGCAGCGCTGCAATCTGATCTGAAAGGCCTCTCAATTGTTGATGCACTTGGTGTAAAGGATCTACCTGTCGATTTTGCCTCCTTAGCCCGAAAAGAGATAACGCTCCAATTGCAATCCCTAAGATGGGATTAATGGCTGCAAAACCGACTAGGGGAATGGGGCCTTGTAATGAAATGATGTTCGAGAATATACTTGTGACATGCTGTCCTGCTGCTCCTACGATCTGTAAGGCCCTATTGTGCGTAAGCTGCCCAAGTTGTCCGATCTGCCCAAAAGTATCATTTGCTGATTTCACATAGGCTAATTTGTATTCTTGAATTTGTTGCTGCTGTGACAGGTGTTCATAGTAAGCTTGCTTTGCTAGCTGATTGAGAACGAGCTGTTCAACCTTTTTGAAAGTGTCAGCATTTGCAAAGGCATCTTTTGGAAGTACCCAATAATTAGCGGCAAGCTTGGCCATAGCCTGATGGACTTTTTTGGCGCTTGAAGAGGTGATGAAATCTAATATCTTTGCACCAATGTTGTTGCCGTCAAGTTGCCTTCCAGCGGCAATTTGTTCATTTGCAACTTGATCAAATATAGCGACAAGTACTTGTTTTTGTTGAGCGCTTAGTACATAAGTGTTAAGCGATACTTTGCCGAGCAAACTCTTCAATCCATTTGCGTCTCCACCAAATAGAGGAGCTTGTTGGGGACTTATCTTTGTAAATAAATGATTGATCAACGATACTGCTAGGTTTTGCTCAAAAAGGGGAGAGGGGGCTGAAGAGAAACTAAGGGTGGATTGAGCATGATTGGCTTGCAGAGCCTGGATTTTTCCCTGTACTGCAGAAACCCCCAATACCAACCCATCTTCAATCGCAGGATTATGGTGATAGCGAACGATTTCATTGTCTAAAATATTTTTATATTCCTGAAGTTTTGTAATTTTTTCTTGTGTGGAAAGAGCTGGATTGTCGTATAGAGAAATGACATTGGAGACATTGTTGCTGACTACATTTGCCACTTTAATGTGATTCTTTTTTGTTTGAACATCATTATTGTCTGCGACGAGATGGAGCATGCCAGAAACCGCATTATTAATGATATTTTCTGCAGAAAAGGATACCAAAGCACCGCCTATTCCTGCAATTGGGCCTCCGACACCATTGATTAAGCCTGTAGTCACTGCCTGAGATAAAATAGGAATCGTGGTGTTATTGATGAGAAGTTGTTGTCCCAAAACGGGGGCATTTATCATGCAGGAAGCGACATCAAATCGATGAAGGTTGGAACTTAATTCTACAGGAGTCGTCGCAACCGATACTGAATGACCAGTGACTGCATTCCAAAAAATAGACCCAGCTGTTGCGAAATCGCTAGAGATGCCCATGAAAATTCTCCTTATTTAAACGGTTGCCATGTAACAAAATATTGAAATTAAGTTCAAGTAATTTCATATGAAAACCTCTCCCAATCGCCTATATGTGGTTGCGTCGAGATTTTACCACCCCCATTATTTTCTGCGGAAAGATACAGATTTCTTAGAGTTTTAAGTGCGATTTTTCCACTCTTTACAATCACGACTTCAAATTTTTGATCATCTCCAGGGGTGCCAGAGAATTCGGCATTGACGGTTTGATCCACAACACTTATATAATGTTTTCCATCGTGCGTTTGGAGTGAGATCTGTCTGCCTTCATGAAAAAGCACAGTAAATTTTTGCCAATGATGATTTTCTTTATATTGAGCATGGACTATACCACCGCCACCTCCTTCTGCACAAAGATAGTGTGCATTATCGTGCGTTCTTAAAGCAAACGTTCGGCTTGATTCAAGCGTTTCCCTTAGTTTTCCCCAACAAATGGCTGCATCGGGAAAATAGGGCCCAGCCAATCGCTTATCTCCATCGCCATACATCAGATAAGAACACTTGTATTCCGACGCTTTTTTAGAACGTTTGTTCATGACATCTTCGTCTTCATCATAGTATGCGATGACGCCAAGAAGTTGGCTTGGCGATGTGTTTGGAATAGAAAACAATTTTTGAATTTTTGTGTAAAAGTCTTCTTCTTCGCTCTCTGACCAAACTTCAGTATAAGGGAATTGAAGATATTGATGGATGATTTTATCATCCCACCAATTGCAGCTGACCAAATTGGCTGTTTGCTTTAGATTTAGTTCTTTTAGTATTGCATGACTTTTTTTCAAAAAATTATGGATCCCATCTTCCTCTTTTTTTTCATCACCCGGCTCTGCTTTTTTTCCCAGTGTATCCCAGTGAATTCCGTCAAAACCCAACTCTTTCACACCTTCCACCCATCTGTTACACACTAGTTCAGCCCATTGCTCACTTGGGAGATAGCAGGGGATTGTGTCTTCATGCATTTTCAATTTGAAATGTTTTGAATCTTCATTAGCTCCACCTGCCACCATCTGAATATAGCCCCAAGAGCGTCCTCCAAACTCTCTTATTACTTTGATGTATTTTTGGATAGTGGCCTTATAAATAGGCCTAATTTTAAAGTAAGGATCTTGCCATTCAATTTTGCCTTTACTAAATGGCGTGGTATAGTTTTCAAACCAGTCGTAGAACTGAAACTCCCGGATTCCCTTCTGCCACATGGCCTGAACTCTTTCATTAACATCGCTTTCAGAAATGCTGTAGTCTGCGATAAACCCATACTGACCTATGAGTCCTCCATTTATTGCTGTAGATGACGATGCCATATCTTTTTCTCCATGTATTACTGTATACTCAGGTCACTGATTCCTGGAAAAATTTTAGCTTACAAAAACATTTAGATTTAAAGAAATAAAAAATTTGAAAATTTCCTATAAAATTAACATAACGTAAATTATCAGACGTTTGGTTTTATCAAATAAGAAGCCAAGTGATTTGCATTTGATAGTTCGGCCGCGGAGCGGCTTTAAGCTGTAGCGTAAGCTTAAGGTTAAAAACAACTCATATAAATGGTTGCGCGAAAGCCGGATTCGCGCAACATTATGACAAAATGATTGCGCGAATGTCACGATTCGCGCAATGGATCATTTTTACACATTGATTATTCAAAAGGCATCCTTTGTGTATAGCTACAATTCAAGATGTATTGTTTTTTGTGCGCCTCCATGACCATCGTCATATTTTTTTGCGTTTTCGCCATTAATTGTCATCCAGTTCCTTGTTGGTGTGAATTCTGTATTAGTTGGATTACAATTTCGATTATAATCAACTTCTGTCGCCTTATAACGATTTTGTAGCTCTTTCTTTAATGTCACTGCATAGTTAATAGAGCGTAAGGCTTTGACAACGAATGCCCCACGATCTTTTCCCAATGCATGATCGTACTCACCCACTACAGGCCGATTCAATGCAATTTTAATTACATCTTCAACTATGAGTTCTATATTTTTTTCATTCAAACCTGCCCAATCGGCTACTTTTGTCAATTCATCGGGTGTTATGGTGCTGACAACGTCATTTATAAAAGACTCAGTCAATCCCTTATTAGGATAGATTGCTAAAAGCTTCCCTATTGGGAGATGTTGAATTTCTTTTAAAATTTCACCATAATCTCTTGCTGGGGTTACCATAAAGACCTCCTTAATTTATAAGATTTCAAGATGTTCAAAATGTCTATTTAAATTAATAATATTATATTCATAATAAAATTACAAGTTTATTAAACTTAAATGTTAGCAGCAATTCCCGCCAAGAAAAGAATATAACTTATAGCCCCATCGAATCAGAAAACTTAGCATCATTAAAAGACACAAAAAGTTTACGAAAATATTTTTATCATATCAAAGATTTAAAAGGGACTTTTTTTGAGCGGGAATTGCTGACTTGACATGAGATGTCTCGATATTTTGAAATACTTGCGGTATAGTGTGCAATAAAATCGATTTCTGTTACCTTCAAAATAAATCCTAGGATAAATAGCGTCATGGACTCGTGAGCATATGACTACAATAAACTACAAATTAGTGCAAAATCTTGAATTAGAATCACTTTGTAATGGGGTGGGACATTCCCGAGTGGTGAAGGATCACCTTATTGCAAATGATTCTGGTTCAAGAGATTACGTTAAGTTGCCGTTTCCAATTGCCGTTTCTAGGTTAAAATATTCCGAGTTTACAAGCTTTAAGTTTTGACTTGCAAACTCGGGAGTTGGTCACACTTTAGTTAGTCTTCATGTAGCCATCAGACAAACCTGTAGCTGATCCCCACCATGGCGAGCCTGTAAAAAAGATGGCGTCTCCATGGTAAAATACGCGGTAGGTTCCCTCTTCTGTTTCCAAAACCATCCGTGGACCTTTCATGTAAAAGAAAAAGGTAATGCATGGGTCTTCATTCGCTATCTTTTTTGCTTTCGCTAAAGAAATTCTATGCGCAATGCCAACGGCATTGCTCCAATCGGCACCTTTGTACTGAGCCGCGTCATGCACCTTTTCAAAGCCATCGTTCTTTGCAATTTGTGGAATTTGATTCGTGATATCTACAGATCTCGTATAATCGTCACGATACGATGGAACGCCTAATAAAGATGCAACTGTTGCAACTCCTAAAAAAAGGCTAGAAACAAAATATTTATTCATATTACCTCATGTTAAATTAATTATCTGAAAATATACAATATGCCAGATATTGTGATAATTGTCAAAATAAAATGATTAAAGCGAGATTTCAAGCGAGATTTCACGTTTGCTATAAAAAATAATTATGTGATAGTATTTAATTAACAAATGTTACTATATGGTGGTGTATATGAGTGTCTCATACACAGGTGGTGGATCAACTAGTCAGCCCTATGAACATTACAAATTGGTGCAAACAGGTGATCATCTCGCTTTTCAAGAGATCTCTGAAAATGACCCGCATGAGTATTCTCCTCTAGACACTCTTAAGTCTGTAGAAGAGAATTTAGAAAAATTAAGCACAATTAACAACACTCTTCAAGTTGTAGAAAAAATATTACATGTTTATAAAAATGAACTTAAAGAAATAGCATCTAGTAGAGCTGTAGAAGATATAACAAAAGAAGAAAATGAGGCGATTGCTCTATGTCAACGGATAAAAGATAAATGGGCTAAAATCCACGCAATACCCGATCCCTACTCTGGAACAGCAATTGTTCATGCAAGTCAAGAACAAAATGAGATGCAAATAGAGATAAGGATAAGTGAAGGCACATATGGAAGAAAGTTATTTCAAGCCTTCAACAAGAATGGTCAACGCATTGGTCATATGGGAATTGATTGGTTAAGAACGCTTGATAATGGCATTTATGGTAGTAAGAATCATACGTTTGGATTAGAACCCTATTATTCCGATGGGTTTTACCAAAACAACACAACAAATGAGAGATTTAATGTGATATACATTGAAACTATAAAAACCTCATTTAGTGACTACAAAGGAGTGGGTACAGCGTTAATACAAGCTGCGATGGAGTACAGTTATTTGAAAGGATGTGAAGGGCGTCTTGTCACAAATACTGTAAATGATGCTGCCCCATTTTATTTTAAACTTGGTATGAGATGTCAGGATGCTTATCGCAATAATTACATTAAAACTTACATTACAACTGCAGCTGAAAAGGGAAGAACTGGACATAATTTTGGATCACACTACATGTCGATGACACCTGTAAATATCATGCAATGGAAAGAAAAAATAAGAGAGCATCCAGTTTTTGCAGCTACAGCGCAATATCTTGGATCTAAGGGAATGGGAGAAGAGGAAATATTTCAACTTTTTTCTAAGCAAGAGCGAAAAAAGGATTCTGACATCCTAGATGATTTATTAATATTGACTAAATGGATGTCAGATTCATCTGATATTGATCCCAAAAAAGTATTTGGTTTTTTAGAGCTTTTTCCCATAGGCGAGAGAGTGGCTGCAGCAGGTGCACTTCTTCGTCTAGCATCAGAGAATTGGGGAGAAGTAACACCAACAGACGAGCGTCACCCCTTTTTAAAACTAAATGAGGACGTTGAAAAGCAGCCATTTCAAGCGCGTTTGGAATTTATTCAAAATCTCGTTCCCAAAGGGGATGAGGGCTCTTAGCCAGAGGGTCAGCTGAGCTCATCTTAAGAAGTAAGCATTTTATCCGGGTGCTGAGTTTGCAACTTTCGCAGAGCTAAGCATTTGGGCAATTGGCTCTCCCCGTTCGGAAAGTTGTTCTGGATATTTCTTTTATTTTCGATGTTTTTATTTGACAAATAATGAAAAAATGTATATTGTGATGTTTAGTTTTATACAAATGTAGTTTAACAAGAACAATTGGAAAGGTTTAAAAGATGAGTTTACTAGAAGCTGCCCGCACCACTAAAAGCTTAGAAAATGATTTCGGGCCCTCACCCGCCTCAGTACAGGAGACAAAACCAAAGCGACCCGTCTCTTTATCCTCTGTTTGTATGAACAAAATGGTGGAATCAAAACTCTTTTGCCCTGCGCGCTGGGAAGCTGTCCATATCAGTCAAGATCCCTTAAATATAGATCAAGACTTATCCTACGATAATCCTTGCAGATTTAGAAAAAGATCGGGTGTCCTTTATCAAACACACCGCACAATGGCAGCTGTTGCCAGAGCCATCGGTACAATTGCCATCCACATATTTGTACCGGTAATTGGTGTAGGCTATCACACTATACAGCATTTACGCCACAGAAAGTGCCAAGAGTTAAAAGATGCCCACTTAAAATGTTTAGGGATTGAAGGGGTAAGAATTGCGCTAGTAGCGCTTGCAGTTGCCAGCGTGTTATTTCCATCGGTTGCCCCATTAATCTGTCTTCCGGCGATGGCAGGGGGCTGGGAGATAGGCTCTGCAGTCTACTCTCCCCTGTACACTTTTGACTCGTTTGAAAGAAATGAATTTCAAAAAGATAATTGGGCCGAAAGGATGCAATTGAAATGGTATCTTGGTCACGAGGTAAAAGAGGGCGATGGGCCAGCCAAAGAGCTGCTTGATCAAGTTCAACTGAAATCCCAGCATAATATCTTAAGAGCAATTTCTGAGCTGCAAAGACTATTGCCAAGGCAGCATCAACTCCCCCTTCTGCTTGGCGACAAATTCTCTGTCCATAAAATTTTGCTCTACCTAGAAGAATCAAGAAAAGAGCTGATCAACGAGCAAGGACAAGAGTTTTGGGATCAAATCCGCCCGATTAGAGATAGCCTCGTATTTTATAATGACATGAAAGAAGGGAGCACATTTTATGCCTCTAAAGAACTTCATCGGTGCAGACCTGAAGAGATAGAAAATGCATTTAAAGGCAATGGGGTGATTCATGAACTTAGCGCACGCTCTCTTAAAGAGCTAGGCGTCCGCTCATTAACACAAAGAGCCTATTGCAAGATGCTTTCATCCGATCTTTTATACCCATCCAATGTGAAGAAAAAACGGATTGAAAATAAAGGCTCCATCGCCGAATCGATGCAAGGCATTGATCCGTTTCCTATCACCTCTAAAGGAAAATTGCATAAGGCTGGTAAGCCCATTCGCTACGTCGCAAGATGTATCGCACTTATTGCTAATACAATCCTCTTAAGCCCAATTGGATCACTTTACAATGGAGCTGCGATCATCGTCTTTAGCGCAGCTTATATTGTGCAAGGTAAAGATTGTCGCTTTGGCAATGTGGAAAAAATTAAAGCCTACTCTTCAGCCTTCTTCAACGATCTGCTTTATTTCCCATTTGGCGTTGTACACGCAGTGGCACAAGAATATATTCTTGGCGCCATTGCGAACTCCCCTTCCAACATCAGAGCTTTATATAAAGCAATCGCGCTTAAAAATGAATTTGGGATCACGGGATTAAAGGGAGAAATACTCTCATACAAATACTCTGAAGATACGCCATCCTCCACTTACTCAGATGTCGATCGCTACTTTACAGAAGTTTTTTATGATAAAAGCCGCACGCTTGCCCTTTACATGAGCGTCCTTTGCCAAAGAGACCCTAAGGTATACGATATTCTCTCTCGCAGTTATACCAATTTTTCCCATACAGGCAAAGAGACTGATTTTCTCAGTGAAATAGAAGATCTCAACCAACCAGAAACTTATCAAATTATTGCTGAGTTACTAAAAAATTTGAAAAAAATTCACAGCATAAGAATTGCCGAATATAATAACACTAATTTTACAAAATTCCACATGAGTGCCATTTTGACGGGTAATCACATTCCCGTAAATACTCCCAAATTGCCATTCTGCGGATATATGTTCCCGCAACGTCCAGAGAGGCCAAGGCCAGCAAGAGGCACAAGTGATTATTCATCTGGATCATCATATGAGCATGTCAGCGGAAAAAATGCGCTTTGGGCCAATGCGCTGCAAGGCTATCTTAAAGCCCTTCATGAACTTGCGACACGCGCTAATGCTGAAAATAAATCTCTTGATTGCGAGAATGAGGCTTATAGAGCAATTAAAGCAAAAATTACAAATAATGCCTCTACCCTTGAATCAATCCTCGATCTGCCAGCTAAAGGCTATACGCATGAAATGATTAAAGAATCCTATAAGAAGTTATCAAAAGTTGTCCACCCGGATAGACTTGCAAGAGCTAAAGCGCCAGAATTAGTGATCGAAGAGGCAAAAGTTCTCTTCCAGGTGATAGGAACAGCTAAAGATTTACTTTTAATGCCGGGATCGTAACGTTTGGCCCTACAAATAATAGCTGTGGTCTTGCAAGCGTTTGAGTTAAGTAGCGGTAAGTGCCGATACCGATTGGAGCATCCATTGAGAGTCTCTTAGCAAGCGAGGCGATATTGGATAGGCCGATATCGCTTTCAAAGCTGCTGCTAAGTACAATCGCAACTCCCCTTTTTTGGGCCCATTCGTGTAAGGGTTTGAGTGCAAGCATTCCCCCCTGCATCGTCGGCTTGTAAATTAGCGCCTTTAGCGTTGGAAGAGCCTGCAGTTCTTTAAGAGTTAAATCATGTGGAAAGGACTCATCGACTGCTAATGGGTGGGTAAATTTCACCAAATCTTTAGGATTTTCAAAAGGCTCTTCGACATAATCAAAGGCATCTAAAGAAAATTGAGAAAAAAAGTGAAGAGAGTCTTTTGTTTTCCACGCGCGATTGACATCTATCCTTAAATAAAATGTATTTTTTAACTGCTGGATGGCCTGGTACGCCTCATTAAAGGATAGATGGCTAACCTTTAACTTTGCAGATTTAAATCCTTCTTTTTCACCAATAGCAGCCTGCTCAAAGATGTCTTGCAAAGAGCCCATGAAAAGCGCGCTCGCCTCAATTTCAAACTTTGGAAGTGGTGAAAGAAGGGACAAAAGGGCCGATTCAAGTGCAAATGAGGCAGATGGCAAAAGATTTAAGGACTTTAGCTCCTTTAACCTAAAAACGGCAGTTGGAGACGGCAACTTAACGCAATCTCTTGAACCAAAATCATTTGCAATAGGGTGGTCCTTCACCATTTGGGAATGTCCCACCCCATTGCAAAATGATTCTAATTCAAGATCTTGCATTAATTTGCCATCTCGAACTGCCGTTTCTAGGTTTAAACAATTGCCAGATGTCCAATCCACATCAAGAATCACATCTTTCTTTTGATTTAATGAGTCTAATGCCTCTTCTAAAGTTTCCTTACTCCATTTTGGCAAAGGGGCCATATCGCCAAAGCCTTCCCTCCCCTTTTGGTCGCAGAGCTTAAGGAGATAGCCCTTTCTTAGCTGTCCATTTATTAAGGGAATTTCGTATGGATGTAAATAAATTTTTTGTATTTTCATAGATATAATTGCCACTTGATAAAAAACGATCTAATCATTCATAATATCCCAAGGCCCTAGAGGATGACAATACCATTTTATTTCAGATACTTAACATTAAAAAAAATTAAAATAAGGAGTTTTTTATGACAGCACAAGCAAGCAATCAAATAGAGGCGCCCCTTTTTGCTACAGGATGGGATGTAAGAGATGCGATTTTTTCGGAAGTAGCAAAAGCTGGCAAAACGCTTTCCAATCCACTTGTTGTCAACCGAATTGTACAAAATCTTTTTGATCAGCTAAGTAATATGCCTAAGGATCTCAAAGAAACCGTTGCTGACTCTCTCTTATTAAGGACATTAAAAAAAGGCGCTTCCCTAAACATTTCCCCGTTTGCTAGTGAGGCTCGCGCTTTATATACTGGGCAAGTTAACAGTGAGCAGTTTCAAGGGCTCGGTATCCTTGTGGTACCTGGACAATTATATGTAGGAGACTTTGTACAAAGTAAACTCTCTGGAAAAGGGATATATGCGACTCCTGAAGCTTACTTTGTGGGAGATTTTGAAAATAATCAAGCGACTCATGTGACATGTTCTATTGATGGTGAGGCAATTTCTGGCACACCTAAAGTGTTAGATGATTATGCTAAAAATATACTGCGAACTAAAACATCAGACGCATCATCTGTAACACTATCTGCAGATGTTCTTCAGAATATGATACAATTAACA
>JABDAE010000018.1 GCA_013289325.1 Chlamydiota bacterium | reverse complement strand
GCAAATGATTCTGGTTCTAGAGATTGCGTTAAGTTGCCGTCTCCAACTGCCGTTTCTAGGTTTAAGGCTCTTGCAAAGTTTTTTCTTTGGCCTGCTGACGACAGGCAAGCCATTCAGTTTCAGGCTTGACGTCGATTGTACCGCTTAGGACTCCCATTCCATGGTAAGCAATCCATTTGGGTGAAGGATGGTTTTCTAAAGGACTCCATTCTCTTATGATAGTCTCCATTGCTTCTTTAGTCATACAACCGTTCATTTTTTCTTGAACTTTATGATCTTTAAATTCTTTTAAAATAGGTGTATAGTAGTGGATTAAAGCACTCCTTGCAGCTTGGCAAGTCGGATCATTGTTGCAAGCGATATCCATAATGGTGCAATGTTGCCCTAATATTCTCCATTTCATCATCTCTTTGATTTTATCTTCGGAAAAATCTTTTTTGAGTAACATCTCCATACCAAGCGCTCGGAAGAGCTCAAACATCATGATGACATGGCCCTGTTCGGCAAATGGTCTAAGAAATTGAATTCTCTGATCGATGTTCTTTTCTGTCCAGATGCATTTTAAAATTTCAACATAATCTTGAATGGCAGCAAGGTGTTGAAATTGTCCGGCAGCATGGGTTTGTAAACCAACATACCCCCCATTTCCTAACTTTTCAATTGTTGCCATATTAAAATTAGATGAAAATTGAATGACATCTGCATTCACAGTAGTATGCATGGCACGACTGTTTGTTGTTTCAGGAGTTTCACTAAATGTCGGTGGAGTAAGGTTTACTGTAGGTTCATTCTTGATTGCAGTTTGATCCCATACTTTATGGGTTTCTGTTTGGCTAAAGCTAAGAGGTCCTTCAATTTCATTATGAAAGTTAGTGGTAACGGACAATTTTTGTGGAGGGCGACAGGTCACTTTATGTCTTTTCCAGTCTCTTTTTTGGCAGATTGTGTTGCAGTAAAACACTAATTTACACACGCCACACACTTTTGCCTCTGGATTATTCTTTCCGCATTGAGGCTCTGCACAAACTTTTACTTGGGCGCCCGTAGACATACCTGATACACCTGCAAATGAAACCATAACTTCTCTTTTTTAAGTTTAAAACTTTTTGTTTTTTAATATATTAGTTTATCTCCAATTTATTTTCAATAAAAATAGATTCTATTGTTAGCGCAAAATAGAGACTTCCGCTTTTCTCCAAGTTAGAAATTATTTCAAAATTTTGAAACACTTTAGGTATAACATTTTTGAGCAGATTTATCGACAAATTTTGAGGGTATATGTTAGCATCTGGTCAAAAAATTTGTCGGTAAAGATGCCAAAATGGCAATTTTATCAATAAACGAAGTTTTGAAAGAAGTGTATTGATTAAGAATGGTTGAGAGTGATATACCGTAGCCGGTTAAACTGGATATAAAGGTATTTAAGTTATGGAAGTTTTAAAAATTGTAGGCGGAGCGCCCCTTAAAGGACATGTTAAGGCATCGGGCGCAAAAAATGCGATGACGAAATTGCTTGTCGCATCGCTTCTTTCCGATAAGGTTTGCAGATTTTACAATGTGCCAAATATTGGCGATGTAGAAGTGACTGTCGATCTTTGCCAAGAGATAGGCATGCAAGTCAATTGGGATAAAGAAGCCGGTATCATGGAAGTCGTGACTAAAGAGTTAAAGACAGGATACGTTCCGCAACGATTTTGTGGAGCTAATCGCATTCCAATTTTAATGATCGGGGCCCTTTTAGGTCGCACCACTGAAGATATCATCATCCCAACGGTTGGGGGATGTCACATTGGGGCAAGGAGCGTCGATTTTCACATTCAAGCTTTAGAAAAACTGGGCGCCTCCATTGAGTATAGAGGGATGAAAAAAGAGGGTGCCTACTTTGCCCATGCCCATCAAGGATTAACAGGTGCTCTCATAGAACTTCCGTACCCATCCGTTGGAGCAACTGAAAATACGATTTTAGCAAGTGTAACAGCCAAAGGGCTGACAGTCATTAAGAATGCAGCGATAGAGCCTGAGATAGTTGAACTGATCCTCTTTTTGCAAAAACTTGGCGCAATCATAACGCTTGATGTCGATAGGACGATCCGCATTCAAGGGACTCGCCGCTTTTATGCAGTGGAACATACTGTTATTCCCGATAGAATTGAGGCTGCCTCATGGGGAATGGCGGCCATTAGTTCTAAAGGACGCGTTTTTGTCGAAGGGGCAGAGCATGCCAATATGGTCACCTTTTTAAATAGAATCAGAGAGGTGGGTGGGTGCTTTGATATTAAAAAAGATGGCATCGAATTTTATTATGACGGTCCATTGCAAGGGGGGCTACACTTAGAAACGGATGTGCATCCTGGTTTCATGACGGATTGGCAGCAGCCATTCGTCGTCCTTTTAACCCAAGCTAATGGAACATCTGTCGTGCATGAGACAGTGTATGAAAATCGCTTTGGTTATACCGATACGCTTTCTAAGATGGGGGCAGATATCTCTTTATTCAAACAATGTTTAGGGGGTAAAGAGTGCCGCTTTGCGTCTAGAAGCTTTTGTCATAGTCTAGTCGTTAAAGGGGGAGCGCCCCTAGTTGGGCGAGAAATCCAAATCCCTGATCTTCGAGCAGGCTTTGCTTACGTCATGGCAGCAGCGTTAGCTTCTGGGGAAAGTGTCATCACGGGCCTGCAGTTCCTCGATCGCGGCTATGCCGATATTGCCAATAAACTAGCCTCCCTTGGCGTTGACGTGACGAGAGAAAAGCTGCCTGTAAAGGAAGCCTTATCTGTTGATTTGATTTGCAAGTAACTTTTTTGTTTGTTATCCTATACAGATGTTAAAATCATCTCTTCCTACCTTTTCTCCTCCTTTATGGCGCAAGGTCATGAGGCAAAATTTTGTCGATATTGAAAAGCTCATGGATTTTTTGCAATTGCAGGCTCATGATCGCAGCCAAGTCCTTAAAAACCCACGCTTTGTTCTAAATGTGCCAATGCGTCTTGCAGAAAAAATTGTAAAAGGCTCTCTTGGTGATCCCATACTTAGGCAGTTTCTTCCTCTAATCAATGAAGAGAGTTTGGCTGATGATTTTGCTTTAGATCCGGTAGGCGATGCCCCTTGCAAAATTTCTAATAAATTGATTCATAAATATGAGGGAAGAGTTTTACTCATTGTCACAAGTGCTTGCGCGATGCATTGCCGGTATTGTTTTAGGCAGTTTTTTGACTATGAGGTGCAAGATAAATCCTTTGATGAAGAATTGAAGATCATTGCAGGCGATCCATCGATTCATGAAGTCATTTTAAGTGGGGGGGATCCTCTTTCTTTAGATACGAGCGCCTTATCTTTGCTTTTAAAGGGGATTGAAAAAATTCCACATGTTAAATTGATCCGTTTTCACACCAGGTTTCCGATAGGTATTCCGGAGCGCATAGATGACCTTTTCTTAGGTCTTCTTGAATCAATCCATAAACAGATCTGGTTTGTCATTCACTCCAATCACCCCCTTGAATTAGATGATGAAGTTCTTTTTGCGTTGAAGAAAGTAAGGCAACTTGGAATTCCGATATTGAATCAGGCTGTTTTGTTAAAAGGGATCAATGACGATCTTGCCACTCAACAAAAGCTACATGAGAGGTTAATTGAGGGGGGCATTATCCCTTATTATCTTCATCAACTCGATAAAGTGCAAGGGACGACTCATTTTGAAGTTTCACCTTTAGTTGGAATGACATTGATCGAAGAGTTAAAAAAACAGCTTCCGGGATATGCTGTGCCACGCTATGTCAAAGAGGTGCCGGGACAGCCTGGCAAAACGGAGATAGCTGGGGTGTGACAAACGCTCGTTCCTCGCGCTTGTCCACCCCAAATTACATCTTATCTACGACCTGCAGACCAAGAATTTCAAGTCCTTGCTTAAGGACTCTTGCTGTGACTTCTGCAAGAAGAAGTCTTGATCCTTCCTCATTTGCGCCTTCGACTCTACAATCTCGAAAGAAGGCGTTGAATTTTTCTGCGAGTCCAAAGAGATAGTCTGTCAGAAGGTTTGGAAAAAGGCTTTCTGCAAGTGTTCCTAGAGTCTCACTAAATTGTGCAAGGTGCATGGCGAGGCGAATTTCTGATGGATGTTGAAGATCGATGGACTTTGTTGCAATGAGCGTTTCTACATCGGCATGGGCTTTGCGCTTAATTCCTTGCACCCTCACATAAGAATACATAATAAAGGCAGCAGTATTTCCTTCAAAGCGCAACATCCGATCGTAGCTAAATGCATAGTCGCTTAAGCGATTGGAGCAAAGATCGGCGTATTTGATGGCGCCAATTCCTAGCGCTTTTGCAAGTTCTTTTCGCTCCTTTTCACTCATCTCACTTGCGCGCTCCGTAAGAATCGCGTCAGCTTTTTCAATGGCGGTTGTGATGAGATCGATTAACTTTTCTGTTTCTCCAGATCTTGTCTTAAATTTTTTTCCATCGGGGCCAAGGACTAAGCCAAAGGGAACGTGGTCGACTCTTGCTTTTTTATGAGGGTCTAAATTTAAATAACCGGCCTTTTCGGCAGCTTGAAAAATCATTTTAAAGTGCGTGGCTTGGCCGGCATCTGTCACATAGATAATACGATCTCCTCTTTCTGACTGAACGCGGTGACGGATTGCCGCCATGTCAGTTGTATCGTAGTTATAGCCACCATCAGATTTTTGCACCATCAGGGGCAAAGCTTGCCCTTCCCTATTTTGAAAGCCTTCCAAAAATACGCATTTGGCTCCATCGGAAAGAGTGATCATATTTTTTTTTTGCAAGTCATCGACTGTATCTTTTAACATCGGGTTGTAGAAAGATTCCCCTCTTTCTATTAGCTTAATGCCTAAAATGTCATAGATCTCTTGATAGGCTTTTTTGGAGATGTCGCAGATGATATGCCAAGCTTTCATCGATTCGGGAGCATGATTTTGAAGCAGGACCACTTCTTGCTGAGCTCTTTTTTTAAAGCTTTCGTCTGCATCAAATTGAGCTTTAGACGACTTGTACCACGCCATAAGGTGGCTAAGGTCTGTCGTCTCTTCTCCTAATAGGACTTTTTTGCAATGCTCTTTCATGTAGGCGATGAGCATGCCAAAGGCTGTGCCCCAGTCTCCAATGTGGTTAAGGCGTAGAACGTCGTAACCTAAAAATTCGAAGAGGCGCGCTAAACAATCGCCGATAATTGAGGAGCGCAGGTGGCCGACATGCATCTCTTTGGCAGTGTTTGGGGAGGAAAAGTCGATGATAATCCTCTTGTTTGCTTGCTGTACGTCGACACCTAGTTTTTGATCTTTTAGCATTTGATTGACGTAGGATGCGAGAAATGCACTTGCAATGGAAATGTTGATGAAGCCGGGACCCGCTATTTCTACCGAGAACGGTAAAGCATTGTCTTTAAGGTTATTCACCACTTTTAAGGCGATCTCTTTAGGGGGAAGGCCTAATATTTTACCAAGTTTCATCGGAGAATTAAATTGGTAATGACCAAACTTTTCTTGCTTGCTTTGGACAATTTCTAAGAGGGTATCAGGAGGTAACTCTGGAAAAGCTGCCATAAGCGCTTGATGCAGCTTTAAGTAAAGGAGATCGATAATTTTCTGCATGAAAAATATTAGACACTCGCTTTTTTGTTAAAATAGATGGGGTTTTTTCTTTTTCCGATGCCGTTTTTAAGATTAAACTCTGCAATTTGGTTGGCAATCACAACTGTTGTGGTCTTTTCTTTTTCAGCTCTTTCATAGATCTCTAAAAGCAAGTCAAAGATACGATCGGTTTTATTGCGAGATTTAATTGGATCGTACCCATTGATTTCATATTCCATCGCGGCGTTGATAAGCCCGCCCGCATTGATGATATAGTCGGGGGCATAAAGAATCCCTTTTTCCGCGAGTTTTTCAGCTAAAACGGGAGAGGCGAGTTGATTATTTGCGCCTCCGGCAACGGCTTTACATTTTAGTTGCTCGATCGTTTTGTCGTTGATGATTCCACCAAAAGCGCAAGGGGCTAAGATATCACACTCGACTTTGCAAAAATCGATAGGTTCAACTGGAGTAGCGTGGTAGTCTCTTATGCAGTGGCGGACATGTTTTGTGTTGATGTCTGAGACAATGAGTTTGGCGCCATGCCAAAATAATAGGTTGGCAAGTTTGCCTCCCACATTGCCAAGGCCTTGAATGGCAATTGTCTTATCTTTTAAAGATGAGGAATGGAAGAGTTTTTGAGCTGTCGCCTGTATGCCGCGAAAAACTCCCCAGGCAGTATATGGACTTGGATCGCCGCTGCTTTGTTCCTTAGATGTCGCCGCGACATACGGGGTGTGTTGCAAGATAAAGTTCATATCGGCAGTCGATGAGCCGACGTCTTCTGCTGCGATATAGAGCCCAGCTAAAGAATCTAAAACTTCAGCAAAGGCTGTAAGCGTTTCTTCTGTTTTTTCGGTGAAAGGATCTGCGATAATGACGCTTTTTCCCCCACCTAAACCCGATTGTACGACAGCTGATTTATATGTCATCGCTCTTGCAAGTTTTAAGACGTCTTGCAGCGCGTCTTCAGGATTTGGATAGCGATGGACTCTTGTTCCTCCAAGGGCCGGGCCTAATGCCGTATTGTGTACCGCAATAAAACAGTGAAGAGCTCGCGATGGATCTTTGCCTTCGATTACCTTCTCGTAACCTTCTACTTCAACTTCTTCAATCGTAAGCATCTTCTTTCCTCCAAATTTCTTGAGTAGGATATCTTTTTACCTCTTCAGGAATCAAGTAAAAAATGTATTGCCTCTTATTCATTTAGGCTGTATATTGTGCGTATTATTCATTTTTTCCCCTTTTAGAGGTTTCGATGTCGACGGTTATTACTGCAGAAAATAGACAAGAACTTAAGCGCTATCTCGATGAAAATGCTCCCGCTGAGCTTGTCAATACATACCTTTATTTTATCGAGTTAAAGCACCACCTAAAACCCGTTCTTTTCCCAAAGGATAAGATCATTTATCAAAGTGCAGAAGATGCGATTCGCCTCCTTGAAAAAGAGGGAAATCTTTGGCATGAGACAGAGATAAAGATTGGATTTAGTCATGAAAGTGTGAACGAACAGACAAAAAAAATCTATATATGCCCATTTACTGGCAAAGTCTTTGGAGATAACACACATCCAAATCCACAAGATGCAATTTATGACTGGGTGGCAAAGTGCCCTGAGAATAAGGAGCGCGTTGGGGGACTGCCTGCTAAGCGCTTTTTTATCTCAGAAGATCCGGGTGTGATTGCCTCTTATTTAGCTAAGGTCAAGCACAAAGAGCCGATCAAAAAAGTGGTGTTCTCATCTGTTGTGAACGGTAAATTATTTAGCACTAAGCAAGCAGTGATTGATGACTTTAAGTCCAATTATTTAAAACCCTTATCTCTTCTTGAAGTGCAAGGACAAAACAAATTTCAGATTGAAGAGCGCTTCTTGGCCTTTATTCAAAATCAGCTTGAAGAAGAAAAAGTGGGCGCCTTTGTTGAGGCTTTAGCAGAACACGAAGTCTTCATCCCCTTTGTTGAAGAGTGGCTAGAAGTGGAATAGACTGTAAGTCTGATGATCACCCACTCAGCTGAAGAGACGATAAAGGCTGGAGAAGCCTTTGGTAAAAGCCTTAAGCCCAATGCTGTAGTGTGTTTTTTTGGCGACTTGGGAGCTGGGAAGACCACTTTTATTAAGGGAATGGCAAGAGGCTTTCAAAAGCCTAATGTGGAAATTGAAGTCAACAGCCCAACATTCACTTATCTCAATATCTATCAGGGCGATGTCCCTCTTTACCATTTCGATCTTTACCGCCTAAAAGATGTCGATGAATTTTTGATGATGGGCTTTGATGAGGTGTTAGAAGCTGGTGGAATCTCTTGCATCGAGTGGTCAGAAAGACTTGTGCCTTTGGATATGTCCAACTACATAAAAGTCGAGATCTCCCATCTTGGCGGTGATTCTAGATCTATAAACATAAAGAGATAATGGCAGTCAATTACACATATAAAATCTATACAGATCCGGTGTTTGTCACATCCGCAATTGATATCAAAGGATATCCAATTCTGCGTTCGTCAAGTGGGAAAATTTTGCCGGAAGTAGCAGTTGCAGGCAGATCTAACGTTGGAAAATCGAGCCTACTCAACCATTTATTTCAGCGAAAAGATCTTGTCAAGACATCGTCGCAACCGGGTAAAACGCAGCTATTAAATTTTTTTACGCTTGGCAACGAGATCGGATTTGTGGATTTGCCAGGATATGGCTATGCCCAGGTGTCGCCTGAGGTACGTAAAAAGTGGGGGCCGATGATTCAGAAATATCTATCCTCAAGAAAAGAGTTAAAATTAATTTTATTTTTATTTGATATCCGCAGGATGCCAAATGAAGAGGATATGATGTTCATCGAATGGGTGGCCAGAAGGCAACTTTCCATGATCTTAGTGCTCACAAAGGTCGATAAGGTCACATTGAATGAAAAAAATTTGTATACGAAGAAAATCTTAAGCGCCTTTAACTCCGACTTGCAGTACACCCACTATTCTGTGACAAAGAACATGGGCCGAAAAGAGCTTATTGCCATGATGAATGAAGCGTTGAATGAAGCTTTAACAGAAGAGCAACAAGAAGAACCTTTACATGAATAACACCAAATTTGTTTGTCTTGATTGTGAGCTGACAGGGCTTGATGCGGAAAAAGATCGCATCATAGAAATTGCTGTGGCCAAGTTTAGTTTGACGGAAGTCTTTGAGACGTTTGAATCTTTAGTGGATCCTGAGTGTGCGATTTCACCGGAATCAATGGCCATTCACCATATCACTCCTGACATGGTAGCCGGAAAGCCTGTGATGGCAGCGCTTCTTCCCCATATTTTGCAGATGGTCGGCAATCACACGATTGTGGGTCATGGCGTTTCATTTGATATCGAGATGATAGCAAAAGCTGCCGATAGGTGCGGGATCCCGACTACCATTCGCCACAATGTCTTTATCGATACATTGCGAATGGCAAGGTTGTATGGAGAGAGCCCGACAAATTCCCTGGAGATGTTGCGCAAACACTTTAATATCGAAGAAGAAGGTGCCCATCGCGCCATGAGCGATGTGATCGTGAATATGGGGGTGTTTAAGTATTTGTTTAAAAATTTTCGCAATTTGCAGCATTTGCAAGATGCGCTATCGCGCCCTATACAGCTTAAGAACATGCCACTTGGTAAGCACAAAGGGCGCCCCATGAAGGAAATCCCATTAGAGTATTTGCGCTGGGCATCCTATAAAGATTTTGATCAAGACCTTCTTTTTACGATCCGCTCTGAACTTAAAAGAAGAAAGGCCGGCAACTCGTTTGGCCAATCAGCCAATCCATTTGCCGGCCTTTAATTCAAGGTTAGCTCTCCTTTGGATTTAGGTGGCGATTGTCTCGCGATATATAACGTGGATCCTCAGGTGTTGGTGTAGGTGCAGGTTTGTTGAATTGTTCTTGAACCTTCGCTAATTTGGTAGCTAGTTGCGTCCCTTGTTTTTTCTCTTTATCTGATAATGTTTTACCAGCTGCAATTTTGTCCGCTATTATAACGGCTTGCTTCAAATCCTTTTCCAATATCGTGACCCCCTTCTTTACGTCCTTGTCTTTTTTCATGTCTGCTTTACCTTGCGCGCTGTTTTTGTACGCATTTAACTCCCCTTGTGCAGTTTTAAGATCCTTAGATATGCCAACAGCTTGTTCTTTAGTGGGCAATGATGTTGAGGATGATGAGACTGTATTTTGGCCCGGTATTGGATGATGGCCAGGGCTCGGTCTTGGTGGTGGCCCTGCCTCGGCTCTCAAGCCTGAGGGTACAACGGCGAGTCCAACGACTAAGCTAAATGTGATTAAGGATTTTGTGATAATATTCATTTTAAACTCCTATATTATTTTTTTACAAAATAAATTTACGGTTGTTTTTTTTGTTTTAGCAACCATCTATTTATTATTTAAACATAGCTGTGTTAATTTGTAAATATTTATTTTAAAATTAAAAAATAAATATTTATAACAAGGTCTTGACGCTATTGTCTTAACTGTTATAATGTTTACTTCAGTATTGTTTAATAATAAGGAGCGATATAGATGGATAGAGTAGGATCAAACCCATTTTCACAAACATCTTTACAAGGTAGTCAAGGTCACAGTCAAAGTCAAGGTCGCATCGTGCAAACGACAATGGCAGTCGGAAACGATTATACCGAAAGACTTGATACGATCACCTTACTCGTGCCAAAAGTATTGGTAAGGCTTGTGCACCCGACAAATCCAGAAGCTGAGCATATCGTGGGAAGGGCCACGTATCATGCTTTAGTAGACTTTCGATGTCCCTTTTGCCGCCACGAGATTACAGGCGTTGAACTCATTGATACTAAAGAAAAAACTGAAAGGCTTGCGCAAAGTACATTTTCTAATGGAGATAATCTTTTGCATAAGGCAGTCAAGGTTTGCATGAATGAAGATGATGTCTCGTATTTTTTAAATTTGCTTGCAGATCTTGAACCTCAGCAAAGACTCACCCTTTTAGCCCATCGCAATAATAAGGGAAACACCCCTTTAGATTTAGCGGATGACCACTTCATACAAGAGTTAGCACAACTTTGCCAGTTAGTGCAAGAAGATTTACTGTTAAATGCAGGTATTGCAAGTGTTGCCTATAGTGTTCATTCTAAATATCCTTTTTGGCTCGGAATTGAAGGGGGAGCAAGGAGTCTTCCAGTGCACCCTTCCACTTTTCAAAGGGCATCACTGCCTTTGCAGCTTATTTGCCAAAATCCATTAAACCGGTATATCCTTTTTTTAAATACACATGAGGGTAATTTTTACACCATGAATTGTCCAGATTTGATAGATCAGCGCCCATTTCATGATCCTGAAAAGTACTATAACTTTTATCCGACGATCAATCTTTTTGATCAATCGCTCTCATCGCTTGACATTGCACTAAAAGGGTATTGGTTTGGAGGTCATGAGCGCTTTGATCGCGGCTTTATACCGGGTCTTCCAGACATGGCCTGTTGTCTTAGGTTTGATGCTCAAGAAGAAGTTTACAATCTTTTAGCACATAACGCCTCATTTACTTTTTATTCTTTCGGGCCGAATGCTACAATCCTTTCGAAAGAGTATGTAGAAAAGGGATGCGCGATCACATTTGTCCATAATTCTTTAGGCATTTATGGAATCCAATTTGAGACGAGGGAAGAAATTCTAAAATTTGATACAGCCTATTTGCAAAGGCGCTATAACCCAAATGAGGTCCTTTCAGCTGGCATTTTGGATTTTGAAAAGGCAAAAGCGAATCGAGAGCGATTAATTATGTTTCAACTTGAAATGGATGGAACTGTTGTGAACATTGCCATGAATGGGAAGCGCTCCATTGGCCGTGAAGGAGATATTATTGTACATGGGCCAGCAATATCCAGGCTGCACGCTTACTTTGAAATTGATGAACAAGGGCAACTCACTCTTACTGATGATGCTTCAGCAAATGGGATATCTGTTATGGGAATGCGCATGGAAGGGCCTCAAGTCCTTACGCCTCTTTGCAATCGATTTGTGCTAGCTCCTCAAAGGGGAGGGCAAAGTCTTTCATGTGTGGTGCGCAACATTTCGCCTTTAATGACTCCTGATAACATCATAGAGGCTTTAAAACAGTATATGGATACTTTAAAAGAGGCCGAGCCTTCTCAGACGTTGAACCCAGAAGTCACAATGCGATTAACGCAAGCGTCGATCGCGCTTAATGCAGAGAAGGCTTGGGGTTTAGTGCAAGATGTTTTTAGGGACCTAAATGGCCGTCCATCCCCCATCGATGACAATGTTTTGCCCTGTCATGAAAGAGGAGGCTCTTGAAGCAAGAAATACGATAGCGCCTTTTAGCTCATCCGGCTTTCCAATCCTTCCTAAAGGGGTTTTTTTGCAAATGTTTTTGATAAACATTTTGTCGTTTTGCACTTCTTTAGAAGGGAAGGGGCCAGGACTTATGCAATTGACTCTGATGGGGTATTTAGCCAGGTAGACGCTGCAATACCTGGTCAATTGAATCACGGCAGCTTTGGCAGCCCCGTAGTTTGCGGGATTAGGAGGAGTGCTAGTATTTGCATAGAGGTTGAAATCGGGAGAGACAAGGCCATACATAGAGGAGATGTTAATGATCGAGGCCTCTTTTGATTGCTTTAAATAGGGGATGCACTCTTTTATGCAGCGAAAGACGCTATTTAATACGCCATCGATCCCCATTTCCCATTCGCTATCGCTCATTTTTTCTAAAAAATTCTGTTTAAGATAGATGGCATTGTTGATGAGGATGTCAATACCGCCATGCAGCTTTTGAACGGACTTAAAGCCCTTTTTAATAGAAGCTAAAGAGGCGATATCGACTTTCATAAAGCAGATTTTTTCATTAGATTTAGAAAAGCACTTTTGAAATTTCGCATCGCTCTTTCCAAAGACAATGACAGTTGCGCCAGCTTCATAAAGCGCCTTTGTCATCTCTTGACCTAAATGGCTATAGCCCCCTGTGATGATGGCGACCTTGCCCTTTAGCGAAAATTGCGATAATACATTCATTAGACCTACCAATTTGAGGGGACGATGATTTGCTCGTCATCGATATAAAGCTTTGATAACGCATCATATAACCTAAAGCTAAACTTGTGAAGCGTTAAAGCGGCTATATTTTCTTTTAATTGATTGAGGTCATTGATGCCGATCACAATTTTATCGATATGCGGATTTAAGGCTGCAAAATTGATACATAGGGATGAGATCGGTAGATTAGATTCTTTGGATATCGTTTGCAATGATTTTATAATATCTTTAATTTTAGCAAATTTGCCTTGTAGCTTTTCTAATGGCTTAAAGAGAAGGCCTTGTAAAAAAATCGAGCGGACGTGAATTTCTGTGCCTTGTTGTTTAAGAGTTTCAAAATAGCCTGCAAACCGCTGATCGAGAATACTGTATGGCACTTGCAGGAGGTCGATTTTTAGATTTAGGGCAAGTAAGTGCTCAAGTTGGAAAGGGGAGTACAACGAAAATCCAATCTTTTTGACGGCGCCTTTTTCTTTAAGGCTGTAAAGATAGTCCCAAAGAGAGGGATCTTTGACGAAGTCGTTAAAGTCGTGGATTAAATATCCGTATAAATAATTGACATTTAAAAGTTTAAGGGAGTTTTCAAATGCATTTTGCCAGAAAGTGCCATCTTTTGTATTAAACTTAGAGACAATATTCAAATCGCAAACTTTACATTTTTGCACAAATTGCCCAATGACCGATTCACTTTCTCCATAGCCTTCTGCGGTATCGAGTGTTTGAATACCATTGGCAAGGGCAAAGAAGAGAATATCATGCACTTCATCGCAAGGAATTTTTCCCCTTGGATTATCGATGCCATAGTCACTGCCAAATTGCGCCGTGCCCAAAGCTATTTTTTTAACCCTTGAATCTTTCTCTTGTTTCATCTTAAAAAAATTCCATTTTTCCTTTTCTTATATCGCTAAAGAAGGTATTGTATGATTTAACCTAAAAACGGCAGTTCGAGATGCTAAATTGGCACAAGATCTTGAATTAGAATCACTTTGCAGTGGGGCGGGACATTCCCAAGTGGTGAAGGACCGCCCCACTGCAAATGATTCTGGTTTAAGAGATTGTGGCAAGTTGGCGTCTCCAACTGCCGTTTTTAGGTTTAACCTAGATCCGGCAGTTGCCATCTCGAACTGCTAGATCTCGGTTTAATGCAGCTTTCGTGTAACAAGAGGTTATATTATGAGTAAAATTAAACGAGATCATCATTTAGATAAAGGATCATTTGAAGTTAAAGTAGGTCTTGCGCAAATGCTGTGTGGAGGGGTGATCATGGATGTGACCACAGCAGAACAGGCTAAAATAGCTGAAGATGCAGGCGCTGTAGCTGTAATGGCCCTTGAGAGAATCCCTTCTGATATTAGATCCCAAGGAGGCGTTGCCAGAATGTCTAGTTGCGATTTGATCCAACTGATTCAAGAGGCTGTGTCGATTCCCGTCATGGCAAAATGCCGCATCGGACATTTTGTGGAAGCGCAGATTCTTGAGGCTCTTTTTATCGATTTTATCGATGAAAGCGAAGTCTTAACACCTGCAGATGAAGAGTGCCATATCGATAAACACCGCTATAAAATACCGTTTGTTTGTGGATGTAGAGATCTTGGCGAGGCGCTAAGGCGTATTGGAGAGGGCGCTGCGATGATTCGAACAAAGGGAGAAGCGGGCAGCGGCAATATTGTAGAAGCCGTTCGCCATATGCGTACAGTTAATCGCGCCATCAAAAGATTGCAAAATCTCGATCACGCCGAACTTATGAGTGAAGCAAAACTTCTTGGAGCCCCTTATCATCTCGTCGAAGAGGTCGCAAGGACAGGCAAGCTACCCGTGCCCAATTTTGCTGCAGGGGGAATTGCCACACCTGCCGATGCGGCCTTGATGATGCAACTTGGCGCTGAAAGTGTGTTTGTGGGTTCTGGTATTTTTAAATCAGAAGATCCATTGCCAAGGGCGCAGGCCATAGTCGCTGCGACCACCTATTATCAAGATCCCGAGATGCTCGCCAAAATTTCGATGGGGCTTCTCTCTGCAATGCCGGGCCTTGATGTGCATCAGATGAGTAAAGAAGATCTCATGGCAGGGCGCGGTTGGTAAAATGTCTGATGTAATCGGTGTATTAGCCCTACAAGGGGGCTTTGCACAGCACATTGCGATGCTTGGCTCTATTGGGGTAAAGGCAATTGAAGTAAGAAAACCTGTTGATCTTGATTTATGCCAAGGACTCATCATTCCAGGCGGTGAATCGACTGTGATCATGAAGCAGTTGCACTTCATTAAGTTGATGGAACCAATCCTTGAATTTGCTAAGACCAAGCCTATTTTTGGAACCTGCGCAGGCCTTATTTTAATGTCTAATAAAATTCTTGAAAGTCCCATGCAGCCAATGGGTTTACTAGATATCGAGGTAGAGCGAAATGCCTATGGCAGACAAATTGAATCGTTTACTGTGGATATCGATTCTACCGAAAAGCTGATAGTAGGTCTTAGGGCTGTTTTTATCAGGGCCCCTCGGATTAAGCATGTGGGGCCAAATGTATCTGTCTTAGCTTCCCATAATGGAGAGGCTGTAGTGGTCAAGCAAGGACATCACCTTGGAGCTACATTTCATCCAGAACTCACTTTGGATTCATCCCTTCACCGTTATTTTCGCTCACTTGTTGAGTTGACGAGAATAGATTAAATTCACATAATCCAGAATAACCCTTAGCTAACTTTCAAGTGAATAGATAAAAATGAACTTATTGCGTATAGAAAATATTCAAACGATAAGCGACTTCGATAAGCTTCTCAATGCCACTCAAGCGCCACCTCAAATTAAAATCACTTCATTTGGAAAAAGGCGATTTATTGTAAATGGCCGCTCTTATTCCATGAATGCTCTTGTGCTTGCTCTTTATCTTCGCTGTAAAGATGATCGCACAATGACAAGCGATAGTCTTGAAAAAATCTCTTTAAAACTAAACGATCTAAATGTCACAGCCAACAAAGAGCTCTCATCCCGTGGGCTGATAAAGCGCATTTTACACGTATTTCAAAGTGCTTTGGGCAATTGTATCTTTGTTTTTTCTCATCGACACCGGCGTGGATATTATCTCAATCAGATAGCGATAGCAAAGAGTCGTTTGCAAGCATCGGTCCCTGTTGTTAATCAAAGAGCGCTATCAGAATCCTCTTCAGAAGAACACACCACAGAAACACCTCTTGCTTCCAACCCAAACACCCCAGCTGCTCGTCTAAGACCGGCATCGCCCCCTCAATTTACTCAAATTCTTTCGACCGCAGACCCCCTTATCGTGAAAGGATGTCCAGATCCATTTCCAATCTTGACCATTTCTGCCAAGCAACAGCGCCACGAATCTGGAGCCAATTTATTTCAGTCTTTATTTCGAAGAGGTGGGCAAGAGATTAAGCTTGAGCTAGATGACATTACTCTAGTGATGGGCTACGTTGTGGATCTGACTAAAACACAGGCAATAGTGCTTACAGATGCTCAAAAAGAAATGATCCGCTCCTGTTTTAATGTATTAAGGCGCTCTGATCTAAAGTCCCTTGAAAGAGATATTCGTCACTTGATGAAAGAAAAATGGGCGCTGCAATGTATACTATCTAAAGATATAGAGAGACTTCATGATAAGAGCCCATTAACTCCACACGAAAAATTTGAGCTTAAATTGGCAAGAGTTAGGCTTTCTACAAGTTTTGGCATTTGCAAGAAAAATGCCTCGTCGGGAGCCAATGGAGCTGTTTTGATGTATCCCTTAGAAAATGAGCCTCCCTTAATTGTGTTTAAAGCGCCATTGAGCGCGCATGAAAGGGGATTAGTCAGAGCAGTGACTTCAGGGATTAAAGATAGAGTAGGACAGGCAAGCATTCTTGGAGATGATTTAGAGTATCGGGAAGTTGTAGCCTCAGATTTTTGCCGCCATATGGGATTTGAAGACATTGCCCCTCTTGCAGAGATGCAAGAAATTGGCGACAAAAGGGGAGCATGTATCGACTTTCTTGAAGGGTATGGCCCACTTCACGAAGTCTTAGAGCAGTTTGAAGCTAAAAAGCGCTACCACCTCCAGGAGATCTTGTCTTGGCAAATGCTGTGTATTTGGGCCTTTGCGGTCGAAGATTTAGATCCACACGACAAAAACATTTATGTGACACAAAGACAAATTGAAAGTGAGAGCTGTTATCATTTTAAAATGATCGACCATGGCAATTGCTTTCCCTTGAAACATCCAGATAGCGATGCTTGTAAGGGATCTGTCGGTGATTGGGGAAAATATGCGATCTCTAAAACCCAATTTGATCCAGCCATTTTGTCGTTTATCGACCGGGAGCTGACAAGAGAAAAGGTCCTTGCTTTTTTCTTTTCTCAAGATCCTCGTCATTTAGAGAGAAGGGCCCATTTTAAGATAAATGATGGAGATACGGGAAGTGATTGCAGTGTTTACCCCCAAGTGCAACTTTCAATGCAGCGCATCCACATTTTGCGCGCGCTGGTATCCAAGAAAAAAATTCCTAGCCCTTCTGTACTTGGTAAGATAAGACTTGATACCGATTATCGACGATGCCTTGAAGAATAATTACATTTAAGGGGATTTTATTATGGCACTTCCACCCGCTTTAACCTCAGGATCCCGAACTGCAGAACAATCGGGATATGCGAGTGATGACTCTGCTTTGGTGGTTGTATCTCGTCAAATGCCTCGTCAAATACTAAGTGCAGTTTCCTTGGGGCGAGAGTTAGATCCAAATGAACATAAGGTTGTACAGATCATGCTTGCAGCTTTTGAGCTTTTTAAAAGGGAAGCAAGTCAAGGAGCGCTTAGCACTTTTTTTTCGGCCCCCAAATCGCCGTCGCAGGTAAAAGAATTAATCACGGCGATGGGAGAGTATCACCCTGATACGAGTCATGGGGACGATAGTGAACGCAGTAGAGTCATCACTGCAAGTATGTGTCACAATTTTCTTTCAGAATTTCAAAGAAATGCAAATCTTCGCGGTACGATCTCGGTCGCCGATAGAGACTTAAATGTTTTAAAATCAAACTTCAAGGAGAAAGGAGCTAGCCCTGAATATTTTGCTCTTCGCACATTTTTAACTGGCCCTCTCGTGGAACAAGTATTTAGTACCACAGAGTTATTATATTGTCCCACAATGCCTGAGCATACCTTGATTCAAGGGGCTGATTATCTCGGAGAAAATGGGATTTTAGGGATAAAAAAGGTCTCAACAATTGTAGGTGAACGTTTCCAGTGGACAATTGTGAACCCAGCCGCCCCATCGGACCAACATGTCGTCCTAGGCCAATTGCGCCCTCTTCTGGATTTTTTGCGAAAAGATGGGATGAAGCACACAAAATGGTTTACGCTCGATGAGCTTTCAGCAGCACTTGCGATGATTCAGCAATTTATTATCAATTATTGGCTTGCGGTCATGAAAAACCCCATCGAATTGGGTCAAGAGGTATTAAAAGTACTAGATGAGATAGAAGAGTGTTTGTATTCGGTCGTGAGAAAAAGAGAAATGGATGGCCCACGCTATACGAAAGAGCAGATGTACTTTTTAGCCAATTCGTTTCGAAGTATTCATGCGATGATTGAAGCCGATGATAGTTTTATGGGGCTATTTTCATCGCCTGAGGCAATCGAGTCGTTGAAAAAACTTGATTTGGTGATTTCAGCCTTTCATTTATTTCTTTCTAATTCAAAGCAACTTGTAGAAGGAGGTCAAAAATTTTCTCTTGTTAAGTTGACTCTAAGTAGTGGTGGAATTGACATCTATAAGTCAGTCCCTAAAGATCCCAAGCAAGCTCCTGAAGTGTTGATTTTTTTTAGTGGGCATAACAATGTCACTGATCGGCAGCTATTTAAGTTTGGAAAGTATCTGACTGAGCGGGGCTTGTGTTTTGACTTAAAAGGCGATGTCCATTCTTTGATCTATAATTTTTCGGCGGATGCCTATGCTGCCTTTGATCAACTTTTTTCAGAGTTGGAGGATGAGGGCAAGTTTAAAAATATGAAGGCAATCAATTTTATCGGATATGGATTAAATGGGTGCACAGCGGCACTCGTGGGTTATCAATATAAGCGCTTTCATCACGATTGTAAATACCAGATTAAGGTGGCAAGTTTTGGCAGTCCCGATTTCATGAGTAAGCAAGCTGATGCCTCGATGAAAACTAAAATCGATGGATGGCAAGATTTTGAGTGGTGGGGATTTGTCATGCCAAGAGATCCCACTTGCTCTCAAGAGGGTTATGGCCGCACAGCTTCTAAGAGCGTGCCGGTGCCCCCTGATCGTTTATATTTTACGGAGCAACATTTTTCTACTCTTGCAAATGTTTATACTCAAGAATTGTCCGATATTCCGCGCCATCTTGAGGTGATTAGCAGGGTTCTTTCCCACGCACAGGAGAGGCAACGATCATTCCAAAGTCAGTTTGGGCATGAGCGATTGTTGACAGGTTCTGAAGAGGCAAGCACCTCAAATGGTAGGGAGACGCTCGCCATTGAAGATATTTCGCGCTCAACAATTGAAGAACTAGGATCCAGAACGAATTCACCGGCAGAGAGTATACCTTAACCTAAAAAGCAACCCGTCAAAGAGCCTACCGTTTCTTTATATCGGAAGCATCTGGATTTTGATGTTATCGCTTTTTGGCTCATACGATAAGGTCATATTGCCTCCCCCTTCAATGCCATTTTCTATAATAAAGGAGGCTAAAGTGCCGCTAATTGTCTTTTCGATGAGTTTTTTTAATGGCCTTGCGCCAAGTGTGGGATGATACCCATTTGTAATGAGATACTCTCGTAAAGAGTTATCAATGGTAAGGTGGATGGACTGTTCATTGCGCATTTTTTCACATAACTGTGTGAGCATTAAATCTGTTAATGTCCCCATTGTTTCTTTTTTTAGTGGGCGAAAGAGAATGGGCTCTACTCTGTTATAAAGCTCAGGAGATAGCGCTGCCATCAATTTTGGCTCAATGATCGCCAAAACATCTTCTTCGCTATATCCTTGATTATAGAGCGAAGCGATTTCAGGACCACATAGGTTTGATGTCATGATAAAAATGGAATCGGTGCAATCGATCCTCTTATTTTTATTATCCAAAACAAAGCCCTCATCAAAAATCGGGAGGAAGAGTTTTTGCACCTGGAGGTGGGCCTTTTCAAGTTCGTCGAGCAAGACAAGCGAGTAAGGATTCATTTCCAAGGGTTTAGTGAGCTGCCCCCCATCTGCGTGATTATGATATCCGGGAGGAGCGCCTATCATACGCGATGTAGCATGAGGTTCAGTAAAATGGCTCATATCAAAGCGGATGAGACTTGTCGGCAATTTATAGATTTCTTTGGTGAGCGCTTTTGCAAGCTCTGTTTTTCCAACTCCGGTCGGCCCAAGAAATAAAAAGACTGCGATTGGTTTTTGTTTATCTTTCATCCCTGCGGCATAGATTAAAAGGGAGCGGCTGACTGCATAGCACGCATTGGATTGCTGTAGAACTTTACTATTAAGCCTTTCTTCTAGACTGAGGATCTCATTTAAGTTAATGGCCATGTTGCGGATCGCTTTTCCCTTGCCAAGGAAAGCGCATGGGATAATTGAATTGATTGAGCGGTTCCACAGTTGATAAGTGCCATCTTGATTGGCAAATATGACGACTTGGGACTTTACCTTCCATTTTGAGACATTCACTTGAGTGGTAAAGACATAGCCATCGCTAAGCTCGATAGCTGTTGATTTATTGGAGTTTGGTCCGTCTTGAAAAAATGCGTGAATGGTCGTGGTTTTTGAAGGATTGGCCTTTAATGTGGTCCAAGCGTGACTACTTAAAGTTTCGTGGGTTAGATTGAACTGTTTTTCTTTCACGTCATAGACGATGAAAATACTATCCTTACTTTTCCATTTTTTAGCTGTTGATTTATGCCACCAGTTGATGCTAAAAGCCATACCGTCATCTAAAGTGACAAGGCTTCCATCTGAGGCAACAGATTGAATCACATGTTTAAACTCAAGGTCTTGGGCCTCCAAAGAGGCTGTCGCATAAAGGGTGTGAAAACACATGATAAGAGCTAAAATTTTATTAAACATGCTTCTTCCTAGTTAATAAATTATGTCATGTGTTTATAACAAATTGTGTTACATAAAGTCAACAGTCATTTTTTTGTAAGTTTATAGCTCCAATGTGTCGCCGCTTCCCGCGGCTAAAAACCTTGCTTAATTGTAATCCCCACATTCCGTATCGCTTTGCTCGCTGCATGCGGGGCTACTGCACTGAAAGCGGCTGCCGCCGCTGGTCACGGTAGTGACAAAAGTGTGATAGCCCCGCATGCAGCGAAGCGGAATGTGTAAAGGCAAAAAAATTGGAGCCGCGGGTAGCGGCGAAACATGACATGTGAATTGAGCATTCTCTTTGCCAGCATCCCAATTTTTGAATTTTCTTGCGTATGTTAAAAAATATAAAACAAAAACATAAAACATATTCAATTAAAAAATATATTATGATAATATAAAACATGGAGGGATGTTTTTTTTATTAACAAAAAAACGAAAACAAAATGAAAAACATAAATTTATTTTTTAAATTAGCTGTGGTAAGTTCTTTAATCCTAATTCCGAGCATTTATGCGGAAACTTTAAAAGAAGCAAAAAAAGAATATGCTAAAATTGAACAGTCTGAATTAAATCAAACGAAGAAGGAGGTTGCGGCGATTAGTAAACAGATTAGCGATTTTGCTAAAGGGAAGGGAACTGGAAAGATAGAAACACTAAGCAACTATTATCAAATCGAAAAAAAAGGTCCCAACAATTTTGTTTTAAAAGATATTAGTGGTATTAGAACAGGTTCTGTAAAACAATTGACGAGCGCAATACAAAAAAGTTATCAAATCAATGCAAAATTTGGTTCTTCAGCCTTAGTTGAAAGAGACCCTACAACATCTAAAAAAATGCGTGCATTAGCATCGAATGTACAAAATACTGCGATTAAAGATATTAATGAGTTAAATACAAATAAAAAAAAATATGGAACTTTTGAAATTGTGCCTCCTTCTGAAGGAGCTTAGTCCAGGTTCTGGATATATACTCAGACCACCTGAATCCTGGAAAATTTGACAAGGAGGCGGCCCCAAGTTTTTTGTCTGGAGCGAGCGACCATTGCCATCCTATTACCCATATCTTTTCTATCGCTGCTGCCGCAGCTCTAATTTTATTTCGCTTCTACCCCACATTCCACGTCGCTTCGCTCCGTTTCATGCGGGGCTGCTGCACTGAAAGTGGCTGCCGCCGCTGGTCACGGCAGTGACTAAAGTGGGTAGCCCCGCATGCAGCGACGCGGAATGTGGGGTTTAAAGGCAAAAAAAATTGGAGCCGCGGGTAGCGGCGAAACATGACATGTGAATTGAGCATTCTCTTTGCCATCATCCCAATTTTTGAGGTAATTTGTGTATATATTAAAAATTAAAAATGTTTAATTAAAAAATATATTATGATAATATAAAACATGGAGGGATGTTTTTTTATTAACAAAAAAAACGAAAACAAAATGAAAAACATAAATTTATTTTTTAAATTAGCTGTGGTAAGTTCTTTAATCCTAATTCCGAGCATTTATGCGGAAACTTTAAAAGAAGCAAAAAAAGAATATGCTAATATAGAACGGCCTATATTAAAACAATATGAGAAAGAGGCTGCAGCGCTTAGTCAACAGATTAAAGGTTTTGCTAACACGAAGGGAAGTGGAACGACAAAAACACTATCCACCGAGTATAAAATCGAAAAAAAGGGTCCCAACAATTTTGCTTTAACAGAGTCCGATGGTACTATTAGAACAGGTTCTGTAAAACAATTGACGAGTGCAGTACAAAAAGAGTATCAAATCAATGCACAATATATTTCTTCACACAAAGTTATAGTGGACCCTACAACATCTGAAAAAATGAGTGCATTAGCATGGAATGTACAAACTAATACTGCGCCAAAAGGTAGGAATGAGTTAAATACAAATCCAAAAAAATATGGAACTACAACTTATACTACGTTTGAAGAAGCTTAGTCCAGGTTTCAACTAGAACGAGTATATACTGCTTCCAGTTGAAAGCTGGAAGCAGTATAAAAGCACGACTCTATGGGATCATTAACGCAAAACAAACAACCCATTAACTTTCAACAATAAAATATTAATAAAACATTTGTAAACAATAAGCTGTTATACCAATAAGCTTGGTGTTTTTATTAAACAGTTGATATAATTAAATTATAATAAACTGTTTAATGTTGGTGGTGTTATGCCAGAAATAGAACCGGATAAATTAAGATTGCCAAGTGGCGAATTTACAATTCATTTTGAACAGGCAAAACGTGCAAAAAGAGCTGCTTTACCCCGTGGAGCGCAAGATGAGATTCACCTGGTATTTGCAGATCAACGTATGCCTGTCGGAAAATTCTTAGAGTGTATCGGCGCTGCAGTAAAAAAAGGGGAGATGCGGCTTGAAGAAGGAGAAAAACTCATTGGCCGAGTAGAAGCTCAAGTCATGGCAGTGAATAGATTGATAGAATCTACAGACGAAGACAGTAGTGACGAAAGTGTGGGTAGCAGCAGCTCACTTAGCCAATTTCCCAATTTAGAAGCAGAAATAAAAAGAGTACGCGACACAATTAAGGCTTTTGAAAGGGAAAAAGTAGAAGAGATAAAAACGGCGTTGAGCATGATTGCCCATCCGGAGGGAAGATCATCTCCTTTAATGCAAATCGCAAACGTTGCTGGCGAAGAGGACATAAGCGTGCTCGCATTCATTGACGCTATAGACGATCTAGATGACTTTCATCATTTGCAATTGAATTATTTGATTGAAGAACACCCGACATCAAAGACCGTCCAAGCGCTCTATCTTTTAGGAAAAAAAAGAACAGATCTTGCCCCATTTTTTGAGTTGCAAAGGGAGTTAGAGAAAGAGGAATTATCTGTGAAGGCCCAAATTTCTCAGGTGAAGATCGATCTAGATAGGCGAATGATTGAAAAACTTTATACCGTGCAAATTTTCCCATCCAAAGATGAGGGAGCCCCTGTCAATCTACACTACATTGATTCTCAGCCACTTGATGGATCTACCCCCAGTATAAGTTTTCAAGATTTGAAAGTCACAGGGTTATACACCTCCAATGAAGAAGGGAGCGCATTGGTAGATGAGAAAGTGTCTAAGACCGTACAAATGCTCATGAATGGAAAAGGCAAAGTACTTGAATCGATAAAAGGGCGGCTTTGCCTTGCGATCGTCAATGCACAAATCAAGAGTCAAAGTGTCTCAAATGATCAACTCTTGCCAGGAGATGTGATGCGATGTATGACTGATCCTGTAAAAGTTGTCAATCAACAGGGAAGGGCAATTGAGATAGAAGGTGATAAACTTTCTCTCATCGATCAAAAGGCCGGTAAGTTTGAACGGGGAAGGCAGCTCCTTACTTTTGCCGCTAAACTACAAGAAAAAGAGTTTGATCGCATGGCAGAGTTTATTGAAGCTTACCAAGGTTTAACTCTTACAAAAGAAGAGGAAGAAAAATTTATTCGCAAGTTTTTAGATGAATTTCAGGGCACTAAAACGGCTATTTGTCTAACAGGGTATTCTCAAGGTATTTCAAATAATATCAGGCAAGTTTCCTTGATAATCCCCGCTTTAGAAAGCCAAAACATTACTCTTAAATCTACAGAAGTGTTTACTCATTCTTTTCGAATCGGTGCTGATGGGACGATCTTTCTTCAGGTAGATTTGCAGATGCATGTAGTGGATAACGAAGTTTTTGTTGCATTCGTGCCATCTAAGATCACAGAAGATTTCACGGCACATATTAGGGGGCCACTTTATGATGAAAATGGGCCGATAGATCCAGAATATTCGCTCGATTTTACGGGCCTTATCCCAATGGTTAGATCTGTAGGGGGGCAGCCAGCAACTAAGGGAGAATACGTCGCAAGCGCACTTAAACAATACTTTCCGCCTGATCACACAGAAAAAGTTGAGACTTTGTTACAAGAGAGAGCTCGTCAAATCATTGATGCTTTAAAGACGAGTTTCGAAGGGGATGTTCAAGAGGGGATTATAAGGATCGTCTCTCATTTACATGACATGAAAGCTTTAGGCTATGTCGAGCGTTCAGATAAAGTCATCGATTGGGAAAATGAAAATGATCTCAATACCTTTATGCAGGCACATCCAGAGTCAAAAACAGTAAAAGTACTGCAGCTTTTGGGTAACAAAAGATTGGGGTTGCAACCTCTTTTAGATTTCCAAGTGGAATTAGGAGATAAGGGGCTTTCTAATAAGATCACAGGTGAAAAGATGTTTTATGAAGCAGACCTTAAAACATTTTGCAAGCAATATACGCTAGAAATCACCTCTCAAGAATCTCCTAAAGACTTGCTTATTGTGACCTATACTGTTTTTCAACCACTTGATGAGCCATCTCCAACATCGCAATTTAGTGGATGGAAGTTAAAGGGAAGTGAAGAGATGGAAGATTCTTTATTGCTTAATCAATTGTTAGAGGGAAATGGAGATCATTCCGAGGCAATCCAAAATTTTATTGCAGAGCTAAATGAAGGCCCTGATAACGATATCAATTAAGAGGATATATGTTAGAAATAATAATAGTCCCCACATTATCTGATAATTATACCTATCTTCTCTATGACAGGGAAGCGAACGTCACCTCATGTGTGGATCCCGGAGAGAGCGTGTCGGTCATTGAGGCACTTAAAGGTCACCAAATGACACTTGATGAGATTCTCATCACGCATCACCATAGCGACCATACGGCGGGCATTAGGGGACTTAAAAAATATTATAATTGCCGTGTCATTGGCCCTTTAAAAGAAGCTAAGATGATCCCCGAAGTGGATGAAGGGCTAAAAGAGGGCGATTCACATGCCATTGGATTAAGTACTTCGCACATTATCCTAGAAACGGCAGTTCGAGATGGCAAATTAATGCAAGATCTTGAATTAGAATCACTTTGCAATGGGGTGGGACATTCCCAAATGGTGAAGGACCACCCCATTGCAAATGATTCTGGTTCAAGAGATTGCGTTAAGTTGCCGTCTCCAACTGCCGTTTCTAGGATTATGGAGATCCCTGGACATACTTTGGGCCATATTGCCTACTATTTTGAAAAGGATAAGGCATTATTTTGCGGCGACACACTATTTTCGCTAGGATGTGGAAGGCTTTTTGAAGGGACTGCCGAGCAGATGTATCATTCGCTGCAAAGGATAAAAAAATTGCCAAAAGATACCCGTATCTATTGCGGTCATGAATATACGCTTAATAACGGGGCCTTTGCATTAAATGTCGATCCGGATAATAAAGATCTGCAAAAAATGGTGGAGAGTGCAAAACAAATGCGCTTAAGAGGAAACCCGACCATTCCCTCAACTATTGCCGATGAAATGGCGGCAAATCCCTTTTTGCTGGCAAATTCTGTAGAAGAATTTGCTCTCTTACGCCGCAAAAAGGATATGTTTTAAGGCGCAATCTCTTCGTGATAGACCAACACCTTTTCAATAATTGCCTTAAATGTGTCAAGCTGGCTAATTTTAATTGCGACATCGTTGATCGTCCCAGCAAGTACCATGAGCTTAGGTGTTTGTAATTTTAGTAGATCTTCGGGAATGACCATTCCATCCTCATTGATGTAGGAGAGTTTAATCATTTTAATTTGATCTGGTGTCAATGCGTCGATTGCATCTTTTAAATGGAATAACGTGGCGGCAAATTCTTGGTACTTTGGAGGGCAATTTTCTGAAGTGACGACTTTACTGCCGAGTAACCAGACGTTTTGTTTTAGTCCTTTGGAACGGACAAGCGCTTCTATGATTGTGTGAGTCGGTAATGCCGTGTAAATATAGGAGTCGCGCTCTGAAATGGCCCCTTTGGGGATGAGTCCAAATGGTTCAGTCTGTTCAAGCATAAGGTGATAAAATGTATCCGCGATTAGCTCTTCCGTGACGCCGACATTGCACGCATCTTCTACGTTTGTCATAAGAGACTGAAATAGTGGTCTTTGACAGATTTGTTCTGCAATTTGTAAGATTTTATTCGCTGTTGCCTGCAAAGGATTTCGCTCTTCAGGATGCAAAATCAGCCTTTGTATCGTAGGCATGTGCTCTTGTTCGATGTGTGCTAAATTCCGCTTTAAAGCGATGATCACGTCGAACAGCTCGCGATACTCAAGCGGACAGTTTTCTTCAGTGAGTGATCCTTGGACTAAAGAGATTGCGTTTTGAAAATGATGGGATTGATCGATTACGTTAAGGATTGTGCAAGCGGTCAGTTGTGTTTGCCCCCTTTCTGCGCTAAAATTGGTTTTCAAGTTATCTTGCGTAAGAGTGAGTGTGGCCATTGCGTTTGCAAAGGTGAGTCTAATCAGATCTGCATCAAGCCTTTTTATAGGTGTAAAATGTCTAATAGAGGCGGCTTGTTCGATCAGACCATAGAGCCTTGATTCATCTTGTTCTGGTCTGATCTTTTCAAGTGCTTCTTGTATGCGTCTATCGATTTCTTGCATTTCATTTGAAACATTTTCTCCATTTGCTGCACAAGCCGTTGCAACTGTTATTATAGCTTCTAAAGTGTCTAGATCGTTGAGATAAGTTGTTCGCATCATGAAATTCACCCGTATTTTATATTTAAAAATTGAAGTTGTTAATTAACAGCAATTTCTAGCTGGAATTCTGGTTAATTAATAAAAATTATATAAAATTAGTTGTTAAAAATCAAGATAATTTCACATACGAATTGACTTGAAGATGATTTTGGTGATATGTTCGTCTCTTTACTTATGAAAAGGAGTTGACATATGCAGCCAGCCCTACCACTCTCCCAAATGGAATATGTGACCTACACACGGTATTTAGATGAAATCGCCGTCATAGAAAAGTGCTGCCGTAAAGGGGAGCTATATAAAATTGGTTTTTTGAATGGGCGTTTTTTCAAAGTAGATGTGCACCCATCACAAACCTTTAATTCGCTGTTTGAATGCCTCTCCTCAAATGAATTAGCGCAGCTAAAAAATAAAGTTCGTTTTATCAATGACGTTCACCATAAGCTTGAAACAGGTAAGCTGAAAGAAAGGGGGAGTGATGATTGCGCGCCATTGGCGGCGGAAGTGTATAACACCCGCCTTAAAACGGTTTTGGTGTGGAATAGCATTTTTAAAGGTGACTTAAAGATCGACCTGCCTAATGGCAATGCAACTGTATTAGATCCTGCCTTTACAGATAAAACAACGGCTCAATGCACAGATGACAAGGCTTTGTCTCGCTATTTTGAGCTGTTAGAAAAATATCCGAGCTTAAAGCGCGAAGGGGATCTTAATGACTTTAAAAAAGGGGCGTATCAAATTGTTTACGATCCAAAAGAGATTGCCTCCATTAGACAGGAAGTGTATCAAAGATTGTATGGCAAATCCATTTCGCAAGGGATGACTCACTTGCAGGCAGATGATTTGGCGACAAGTTTCTCTCGTCCGGGCGTTGTATGTGAAGATCAATTTTGGCTTTGGATTCGAGATGTCGTGATCTCCCCTCAAGGTTTTAAACACACCTATAACCGCATTGTGTGGAAATGCAATTTAGATCGAATTGGTGGAGTGGCCACTCTTCCAGTTGTTGATGATCATCAACAGAAGAAAATTGTGGTGCAGGTCGCATTTCGCCATGCGACCCAATCGTGGGAATTTGAGATCCCAAGAGGGGCTTCTAAAGCCAATGAAACTCCGCTCGATACAGCCAAAAGAGAAACTTTAGAAGAGACTGGGTATCAAACAGATGCTTTAGTGAATTTAGGCTCTATTACCCCAGATTCCGGTTTGACAGCAACCGTTGTGCCTGTTTTCTTAGGACACGTGACCATAGAAGAAAAGGCCAAGCACGATAAAACCGAAGCCATCAAGGGCAAATATGCCTTTACTTTGGTAGAGCTTATGGATGGTTTTAGAAGAGGTTATATGGAAGTTGAAATCAATGGTCAGATAACTCAAGTACCTATGCGAGATCCATTTTTAGCCTATGCCCTTTTAATGGGGCAATACCAAGGGCATTTACTGTGATCCAAACACCTCTATCCATCGCTGCACCAATTGGTTAAGTCGTCTTTGAAAAACATCGCCATTGCTGCGATAAAGGGCAAGTATTCGGTATTGAGAGGGGGCCGGCTGCCAAGACACTGGATGAAGCACCGCTGATAGGGCTAAAAAACTTGGTAAAAAGCCAACTTCTTGTGATGTTGAGCAGATATCTGCAATGAGTGACCAGCTCGGAAGGCGGGCTTTGACGAGGAGCGGTTCGCTATACACTTGTTCAAAGCGCTGTTGCAAAGTCAATACTTCGATTTGATCTTCCGGCAATAGGACAGCTGTTTTTTTGATCTCTTTTTTTGCGCAGTATAATTGAAAGCTGCCCCTTCCCACTTCTGTCGCAATGATACCTGTCCATGGCGCGTTATCCAGCACGAGGGCAATGTCTGCTTCATCTCTTAAAACAGCTCCATAGGCGCTGTCGGGACGCATCAGTTTAAGCTCAATCTTTTCTATACTTAATATGGAGGCAACGGCGACGCGTGCAATTGCATGCGTTGTCGCGATCCGAATTGGCAATGGAGTCTTAGCGGCTACCGTATCTTGAAGATGCTGCACCCAGGTTTCAGCTCTTGGCAAAAGGAGTTGACCCTCCTTTGTGAGCCTAAACTGCTTTTTTTCATGTGTGCAAAGAGATCTTCCAAAAGCTACTTCTACGCGTTGAATGGCCGCACTTGCAGCGCTTTGGCTTAGGTGGTGAAGGGATGCGGCTTGTCCAAGACTTTTTAGGTGGGCGGCTGCGATGAAAAGCTCTAAGTCTGCAATGCGCAAATTGCGAAGAGATCTATGTATAGGATCTATTTTAGGCGGTATTTTCTTCATTCAATATCCAAAATATCGATATTTATAATCGAATATATCGACAATACAAATATAACTCAATCGAATATGCTAGCTTTTTACACAAATGAGGTTAAATATGAATATTAATACAGGTTTAATACAGTTTTTTCAATGGATTTGTCGGTTTAATTTTGGCAATTTCGAGAAAGAGGAATTTAAGAAGTTTTTGCGGATGGGGCTAATATTTGCATTGATCATCGGAGTCTATTGGACCCTTCGCCCTTTAAAAGATGCCATTTTCATTCAACTTGTCGATCGGCACGATCTTCCCTTTGCTAAAACTGCCTCTCTTTTGACATTGCTTCCCCTTGTGATGTTTTATACAAAGCTTTTAGAGCGCACATCCAGGGAAAAGATGCTCATCATTTTGCCAGCCTTTTATGGTGTGGCAGTTTTATGTTTTGCAGCCCTTATGTCGGCAGCGCAAGCGCCGGCAGAAGTGATTGCCGCAAGAGAAGGGGTTTCTTATCTTGCGACAAAAGCACTTGGGTATTTCTGGTATCTATTTGTCGAAAGCTTTGGCTCTTTAGTTGTCGCGCTATTTTGGGCGTTTGCAACAGACACCACGGATGCTCCATCGGCAAAAAGGGGCTTTCCCCTTGTGGTAGCTTTAGGTCAAATGGGGGGGATTCTCTCTCCCTATACGGTTGGCGGTCTTCCCCACCGCTTGGGATTTACGACCGACACCCTTTCGATGGGATGCTTGGGGATTCTTATCCTCATGATTATCCCGCTTGTGCGCTATTACTTAAGAGCGACTCCAAGGGATTTACTGACCTCTTTTCACGGAAAAAATGAGCGCCAAGTGGAAAGTGAGCAAGAACCTGGATTTTTGGAAGGGTTACGGCTCATGCTCAAACATCGCTATTTGATCGGAATTTTTTTAGCTAATTTTATCTACGAAGTCATTGTGACAATTTTTGATTTCAATTTTAAAGTCGCCGCAGGGGCGCAGTATTCAGGCGTTGCGCTTAGCCATTACTTAAGTCTTTATGGATCTTCTGTCAATGTGGTCTCTTTGCTATGCCTTTTACTTGGAATCAGCAACGTCACGCGTTATCTTGGAGTAGGTGTGGCATTAGCCGCGATGCCGGTCATTGTGGCTCTTGCCCTTTTTGGCTTTTTAACCATGAATAGTCTCTCATTTCTTTTTGCTCTTATGGTCGGATCAAAGGCCATTAATTATGCATTAAATGGCCCGGCATTAAAGCAGCTTTATATCCCGACAACGCCTGATGTGCGCTTTAAAGCACAAGCTTGGATCGAGACATTTGGCTCTCGCGCCTCCAAGGAAGCAGGCTCCATTTTTAATATGCTCTTAGCGCCTTTGCAGTCCGCATTTGGAGTCATGGCAGGGCGCACTCTTTATTTGATGTTAAGCGGCTCCTTTGGGTTTCCACTTCTGGCTCTTTGGTTTTTTATCGCCATTTTTCTTGGAAACACCTTTAAGAGGTCGATCGAGTCTCAAAAAGTGATCTGCTAACATGAGACCTCTTGCATCCCTTTTTTCGTGCGCGTTTTGTGCATCTTATTACCCATTTGTGGTTCTGTCGCTGCTGCCGCAGCTTAAATTCTAATGTGGCCTCTAACCCCACATTCCGCTCGCAAGGCTCGCTGCATGCGGGGCTGCTACACTGAAGGCGGCTGCCGCCGCTAGTCACGGCAGTGACTAAAGAGGGGAGCCCCGCATGAAACGGAGCGATGCGACGTGGAATGTGGGGTTAAAGACCACATAAAATTCGAGCTGCGGTAGCAGCGACAGTATACATATGAGGAATAGAATGCACTCACAAGCACGAAAAAAGGTTATGCAAAAAGTTAATGGCAAGAGTTCGAATGCCATAAAATGCCCATATTTGATATGATGATAGACCAAATGAATGTGATCCCTAAAACCTTGCCCAAATTTTTATGGCACTTTGCCAAGAAATTTAAGTTGAATCTCCTTGGTTTATGTTTTGTCGCTTTGGTGTGGGCGAGCAATATCTCCTTAACTCCTTATGCGATGAAGCTCATCATCGATGGGGTTTCCAATACAAAAGATCAAGAGGCTCTTTTCCACGCAGTGTTGTTTCCAAGCCTATTCTATCTATTTTTAAGCGTTATCATCGGAGTTACGTTTCGCTTTTATGACTACCTTGCGATAAAGACATTTCCAGATCTTAAGGTTAACATCATCACGGCAAGCTTTGATTTTGTCCAAAAGCATTCCTATAGCTATTTTCAACATCATTTTGCTGGCAGCCTTAGCAATAAAATTAGCGATATGGCAAGAAGTGCCTCTACCATTATCAACCACGCCATCGAGCAGTTTTTCGCAAGGCTTTTAGCGATGATCATCGGAAGCATTGCCATGTTTTTGGTGCACCCCTATTTTGCCTGCATCTTGATTTTTTGGTGCGTTTTTATGCTGACCACAGCCATTTTTCTTTCAAAGAAAGCGAAAAAAAATGCAGAAATTTTTTCGGAAGCGAAAAGCCATGCTGCGGGAAAGATTGTCGATAGCATCGGCAATATTTTAAATGTAAAAACCTTTGCTAGAGAAAATATTGCCACGAATTTATTGAAAAATTGCCGGATGGGTATCAATCCTTAGTAGGGGAAAGGGGCGTTAAGCTATCTGGAGGACAACGGCAAAGGATTGCCATTGCCAGGGCCATTTTAAAGGATGCCCCTATTTTAATTTTGGATGAAGCGACCTCTTCGTTAGATTCGGTGACGGAAAATTACATCCAGGAAAGTTTAAATCATCTCATGAAAGGCAAGACGACGATTGTGATTGCACATCGCCTCTCTACCCTTTTCCATATGGACCGCCTCTTAGTGTTTAGCGAAGGCAAAATCATTGAAGATGGCACGCATGCAG
>JABDAE010000017.1 GCA_013289325.1 Chlamydiota bacterium | reverse complement strand
AATCTTATTAAAGGTCCCTTTTTGGAGAAATAGGTAGCTATTCCAATGGCGATGTTTCCAAATCAATGTATTGGGGTTAAAGCAAATAGGGGGAAGCTTACGCGCTTTAAGGGATTGATCGACCGCAGTGACAAGGTCGTACTCTCCCATTGAGCCATACCTTAGGGAAATATCTTGGATTTGCCCGTTTTTTCTATTTACGTATATATAGTAATCATTCGCATCAAACCCAATATATTTATCGGATCCGTCGCGCAAATCAAAAGAGATCTCTCCAAATGTTTTTTTAAGCCATGGATTCCAATCAAAAGGTTCCTTCACGCACTGCACCGGGTCTTCAAGGGAGCGTGCCTTTACATCGGGAAGGGTCTTTAGATGGTGTAAAATTCGTTTATCGACGTGTCTTTCCGGATTGTAATCGTCAGTATTTAACGGCCGATACTGCTGAGCCCTTGGATCTTTTTGTTCTGCAAGGAGTAAAAATAGATAAAGGCGCATCTTTTTAATTGTATTGAGGTGAGTTGTCGAGTAACTCTCATCTAGATGGCGAAGTCTTTCTTGAAATGTGAGCACGATCGATTCAAAGTCAGGCGTTTTTAGTGACGGACAGTAGCGTGCGGCGCGCGCGCTCAATTTAAGGAGGGTGGTAATAGGCAGATGCAGGGATTCATGAGATTCAAACTTGCCTAATGCATGGGAAACAGCAAAGTGTAGATCGATCTCTTCTTGTAAAAAGTTTTCAAGAGCTGCTTGAAACTGGGGATTTTGTAGACACGTAATCCAAGGAAGAGTTCCACTGCCCCTAGCTTGCAGCACTTCTATTGTAGGGACGCGTTGTCCTTCGACGTATTGCTTTGCAAGCGCCTCGGTTTGCCAAGCCTCTTGGAAGAATGCTTTAAGTAGATTGGCTGAATATTGAGCTGCTTCAGATTCAGTATATGCATATTCGCGCTCTTTTTTTTGGGCGTATTTGCGCTCTTTCGGGAGTTCTTTATAATTGATTAATGCCTGTAAAGGAGCCGTATAGGGCAATGCTGCGCTTGTGAGTGTAAATTGAGAGGATAGTGGTGAAAAAAGCTCTTTTTCTGTATGGCGCGATTCCGCGAGGTAATCCTTCGGATTTAATCGTACATCATTGAGATCTCTTGCGCCATGATTTAACTGCCTACTTAGCCAATTTAACCACAAGACTGCATTTGGAAACTCTTTATAAATTTCAAACAGTTCGTAAGGGTAGTATTGTATGTAATCAAGTCTGCCTAAGGCTGGATCGTATACCCTCTGGGAGCTATCATAGTCATAGACACGCTTGTAGCCTCCCTCTTCCATGAGCTTTGAAAACTCATTTAGTGACTTTGTGGCGCATTCTTTTGGAAAGGGCTTAAGTTCCTTATTTTCTAATACACATAAAAACGTCGCAGCTAAGCTCTCATTTTGAGGAGAGTTCCGTTTATAGATATACGCATTTTCTTTGGGAGTAAGTGCATTATAGTAGTGTAAAAACTCTTGATGCTCTTCTTCCCCATACCATGCAGATTGCAGAATGGGTGACCCATATGGTAAAAGACAGATGCTTTCGGAAAGCTTAGGATCGATTTGGCTGAGGAGGCTTTTAAATACAAGTAAGCCCTTATAATGTTGAAGAAGGCTGCTATCTTCGGATAAAAGTCTATAGCGTGCCGTCAAATCTTGAATTTTTGCCAATTTTTCTTGATGGGTACCCTGTAAGATCCAAGTCGGATCGTTAATGGGGGGTAGTGAACTTTGAGGTAGCTCATACTTATGCCATTGTTCACAGCGCACAAGCTTTGGAGCGGTGGCTTTTTGCTTACCATTTGGGACGTAGGCATTTGCCCGCAAGCGGTGACTTGCGCCACTAGGTCCAGCTGCTCCTAAGTGACGGTGATTTGGGATGGCGGCTTGTTTAAATGCGCGCCTATTTGGCATTAGAGGCTCTGCATAGGAAATAGTGGGCAAACTCTTAGGTTGATCTTCAATGCAGCGGACTAATTTTTCGGTGATGGCATCTTTTTCATCCACTTGCAAGGGGAATTTGCCTTTATGTAAAGAGCGCAAAAGCTTTGCAGCGACCTTTGCTACGCTGTTTTTTTCTAAGTTAAGAGCTTTGAAGCTAAGATTTAAGCAATAGCGGTTGACAAAGTGAAAGCGCTTATAATCTTCTTCAGGGAGAAGTGGCCGCATCCACGCCTTGTAAAACCACCAAGCATTCGATTGCCCTCGGGTTTTTGTAATAAAGCGGCTTTTGTACCCTTTTTCATCCTGTTTTGAAGGTAAAGCCTTCTCTTTGGCGCGGTATTCTTCGCGGTATTCTTCAAGAGGAAGCAAAAGGGAAAGCATCTCTTCGGGTGTTGAGGTAGATAAAGCGGCAAGCCACGTAAGGGAAACGGCAGCATTTGGTACTATTGCATAAGAAATTGCAAGAGGATCGACCTTCGTCTTCATCTCTTCTGTCCATTCGCTTAACGATTGCAAAGATCCATTTTGCTGCGTGATTGCGTAATATAATGAAAAAAGACCGCCTGCAAGAGCTGGCGCCCCGTTGTTAGGCAGGCTGTATAGCTTTAATGCGCAATGTGTAGGACTCGTTTTTTCAAAACTTAAAAGCAGTCCGTCATTTAAGTGCCATAGGATAAATCGTTTATCACCTTGCAGCGCTTGCTCTACCTCTTTTGCTGAGCCTGCTAATGTGGCACTCTGAAAAAGCGTCTTTATTGAATCCGGCGCCCAATCTGGGGGGATAAGCAGCATGTTTTTAAAGAATGTCTCGACCTCTCCCCCGATCTCTGATTCACGCGTCTCTATGTCACGCGTCGTTGAGCCACGCGTTTCATAGCGCGCGCTTTGCCTTTCTTGGGGCTGCATCGCCTGGTCATTTGGCCAGCAGATGGCGCGGAAAAGCCTTGGCAAAGCTTGTGCGGTGAATGGAATTGCAGCATGGGGCAGGCTTGCTGCTTGTAACACGCCCGATGTGTGTGTAATATTATGCATGTCATAAATTATACATTGTTAATGCATTTACCGCAACTGTTTTGAAGTAATTTTAATATAAACATTTACTTAACAATGGTTTTTAATAAGCGGGGAATTTCTTTGATCATGTAGAATGGAATGGAAATAATGTCATTTTTGAAGGAGAGAGGGTTTGTGGAGATGTGGATTCCCATTTGGCTAGACTTGACTTTCATGAATTGGTGAAGGGAACCAAGTTTGCTCGATTGACCGGCTTTCACTTCTATTGGAACAATTTTTCCAGCGATGTTTGTCACATAGTCGACTTCAGCGGCACTTCCACTTTTTTCTGTTTCCCAAAAGTGAAGATGAGGCTCTAAATAGCAGTCTGCATAGGCCAACCATTCTTGTCCTACATATTGCTCCGCAATGACTCCGGCATTTACCTGATGAAATGAGGCGCTCTTAAACATGCTAGGATCGATCTCAAGAGAACATTGCAAAAGTCCGACATCGAGAAATAGCAATTTAAATTTCTTTTCACTTTCCTCGGCTTTTAAGGGAAGTCCATTGGCAGACGTTGCATGGACAAAGAGAATGATATTCGCTTGGTTAAGCTTTCTTAATGCATTTTTGTACTCCCTTGCCGGATTCGTAGATTCGGGATCTATTTTACTGTATCGAAAGTGTCTTGCTACAAAAAAAGGGGATCTTTCAAAGAGTTTTTGCAAGTGGGCAAATTCATTTTTTTTTCCATATTTAGCAAGATCTAGCCTGTAAATATCTAAAATAGCGCGCTGCTCGTGGATGGCCTCAATATAAGATTGAGATTGGATATAGGCGTTGACTGCGGCAGGCATTCCCCCTACTAGGAAATAATCCCTCACAAATTGCATTAAAAGATGGTGGAATTCTTCAGAAAGAGGGGTCGATAAAGTTGTATTTTCTATGGCCTCTTCCCACTGACCCTGACCAATGGCTCTTAAAAACTCACGGAATGAAAGGGGTTTCATATTTAAAAAGCGCACTCTTCCCACCGGGAATGATAAAGGGTTGTCTTCATCTTCTAAGATGAATTCTAGTAAAGATCCTGCCGCAATGACGTGAAGGGTTGGGAGTTTTTCTTTAAAGTAGCGCAATGCTTTGATCGCTTGAGGGCACATTTGAATTTCATCAAGGAAAAGCAGTGTGTGACCAGGGGTAATAGTGGTCCCATATAAGTATCCCAAATGTTTTAAAATGGTGTGGACATCTAAAGATTCAAAGCAGCTTATCGCCTCTTTTTTTTCTTCAAAATTTACAACGATAAGCTTCTCAAAATTTTTTCTCCCAAAATCTTCAATTGTATAACTTTTGCCGACCTGTCTTGCTCCTTTAATGATCAAAGGAGTGCGCTCCTTCTTATTTTTCCATAAAATCAGCTCTGTCTCTACATCTCTTTTCATGAAGGGCCTATATTTATACATAATTGTATGAAATATGGGCATAAATTGATACATAAATGTATAAATTCATGCTCTTCTATGTAAAGCCGCTTTACATCTCGAGATATCCGCCGCCTTGAACAATCCTACCTTTCCATTGATTCAAAAGGGCTGGTATGGGGTAATAAAATTGAGGATGGATCTCTAATCGCCCCTCTTTTAAGTCAATCTTTTGCCCCGTGATTTTCTCCATTTGCTGCCTATCGCACTCTTCTATCATTTTTGCAGCTGTGATTGGGCTGTCGTTTCCGTTTAAGTTTTTAACGGGGGCAAAACAGCTCTCCCTTGGGTAAAGTAAAGCGCTCACCTTCCCTCTTGAAAGAAGATCAAAGATATACTTTTCATATTTCCACGCTTGAATTTTCTCGCCTAAGCAGTTTGCTGGCTTTAGCACCTTATGTAAGGGAAGACTTAAAGTTTTATCTTGCGCTATGGCCTGAATAAAAGTGGTGGAAAAGCAAAAAAGACTTAAATTGGCACATTTATAAAGCAGTGTACCATCCTCATTTTCTAAGGTCTTTAACTTTGCAGGCATTTCCGTATATTCGATGACGCATGCTTTTTTATCGATATAGCCTAAAATGCCAACACTTTCTTGAGGGTCTGTTTTGATGGTGCATTTGATTGTAATGTCGCTACCTTGCTTAGACAGATACCCAACTAACTCCGCATCAAAGGGATCAGCCAAAGGATTATCCACTAGGATGAAATTGATATAGGCAATTCCTTGCGCTTGCCAAGCAGCTCCTGGCCCTTCTTGATAAAAATCGATAAGGGCGTTGCCATTTCCAGCTGGACCCTTTGCGATTTTTGATGGCGTTTCAAAAAATAGATGTCCGCTTTTGTCTAAAAAGGGAAGGCTTTTTTGCGAAAAGAAACTGAGCTGCTCTTTTTTTAAGCCAAAATTGTCATGATTTAAAAAAAATTGGACAGTTTCTTCGTGATTTTCTTTGGAGGTCATGATGGCAAGAGGAAGCTCTCTATTAGCTTGAATTCCCGCTGCAACGACCTTTTCTGCTGCGAGTTGAAATAGGCTTTTATGTTGGATGCAGGTGACGGGGTAGGTCCCTTTTGGACCTTTAATCCCAAGACGCGTCCCCTGCCCCCCTGCAATGAGAAGACATCCCACTTTCCCTTCTGCAATTAATTTCTTACCCCGTGTAAAATTGCTGTCATTGCCGCTTAAGGCATAGTCTGTAAATGGAGAAATCGCTTGATGCTGCGGGATCGCATTTGACTTTTCCAAAAGACTTTTTTGATTCTTTAGCTCTTGTAAATCAAGCAAGGCGATATCTAAAAGAAGTGCTTGCTGCTTTTCATCGCTTAGCATTTCCCAGCCATCCAGTAGATGAAGCTCATCGATAGACTGCAAGAGGGCTTTAGCTTTTGTGTAATCCATTATTTTTAATTAGCTTATAAATCGATTGATAGACCTCATCAGCGCTTATTTGCGTCATGCAGCGAAAATCGATCGGACATACCCTCTTATAGCAAGGAGAGCAACTCACATGTTTATGGATGATAGTGCCTCCATTATAAGGACCCGTTTTAATTTCGCTTGTAGATCCAAAAAGGGCAATGAGCGGGACATTTAGGGCCGATGCGATATGCATGGGTCCGCTATCGTTAGTTAAAAAGGCGCTGCAGCAGTGAATAAGAGCAAGCAGCTCTCGAAGAGATGTTTTACCCGCTAAGTTAAAGTGCTTAGCATCCTTTAACGGGCTGCAAATTTGATCGACAAGGGGAACTAAGGAACTATCCCCAAAGTAAAGCACTGACGCATTTAATTCCTTGACAAGCCTTTTTGTCACCTCTTGAAAGCGCTCTGGCAGCCAACATTTGGCGCTTCCGTAGGCTGCGCCCGGATTAATCCCGATGACGGGCTGGCTTAAATCGATGTTGAGGGATTGTAGTCTATTTTTAGCCGCCTCTATCTCTTCTAAAGAGAGGTACAACTTAGGTTTTTCTGATGAGGGCTTAATGCCGAGTGGTTTTAGAAGCTCTTGGTATGTCAAAACTAGGTGTTGCGATTCTTTATTTGCGGGATAAGGCACTGCTTGATTGAGAAGTAAACTTCTTAAGTTAGTCTTAAAGCCAATTCTATTTTGGACTCTTCCCCTCCAAAACCACCAGGCAGAAGAAAATGAGTTAGTCAAAAGAATACCAAGGTCGTATTGCCCAAATCGCAGTTTTTCGATGATATCGATCGGGTGGTGGCGATGGATCCATCCACTTGGCTTTTTGTAACTATAGATCTCATCGACGTTGGGATTTTGTTGTAAGAGACCTGACACATTAGATTGGCACATTGCCGTGATCCTCGCCTCTTTCCATTTATGGCGGATAGCGGATAAAACAGGCGTTGCCATGACGAGATCGCCAAGCCAATTGGGCATTCTTATAATGATATTTTTGGAGTTGTCCATGAGTACATCATAAGACATTGATTAATTATAGGTAAATGGATAAAGCTTGTCACTATGACAAGTCAAAACCAAAAACCAATAGATCCTTTTAGAATCATCGGCATTGACCCTGGGACCGTTTGCACGGGATATGGGGTGATTGAGGTCTTTCAAGATAAATACAAAGCGCTTGATTATGGATGCATACGCCCTCCAAGTCGCTTAAAACTATCTGATCGCTATCTCATCATCTTTAATGCGATATGCGAGCTTTTGTCGCAATATACGCCTACAATTTTGTCCATTGAGACGCAATATGTTGGACAAAATCCACAGTCTGCCATTAAATTAGGTATGGCAAGAGGAGTCGCTGTTGTAGCAGCTAAAAGGTCATTACTTAGCGTTTATGAGTATGCGCCATCAAAGGTTAAAAGCGCTGTCGTCGGCAATGGAAAGGCATCTAAAGAACAGGTTCAAGCAATGGTGAAGATGCTTTTAAATTTAAGCAAGGTTCCAACTCCACATGATGCAGCCGACGCTTTAGCTCTTGCCATTTGCCACGCGCAATCGATCCGGTATAGAGAACTTATTTTAAACGAAATTTGAGGGACTTTAAGTGTACGCATATATTAAAGGGATATTGGTAGAATGTAGTGTTAACTTTGCAATCATTGATGCCGGAGGTGTTGGGTATAAAATACTCATTCCCGCAAGTGCCTATAATCGGCTTCCTCAAATCCATTCAGAAGTGTTATTGCACACATCATTTGTTGTTCGAGAGCTTTCTCAAACGATCTTTGGTTTTATTCAAAAAGAAGAAAGAGACTTTTATGAGGCCCTTCTTTTAGTGACGGGAATTGGCCCAAAGACAGCTTTAGCCATCATTGGACACTTATCTCTTCATGAAATAAAAGTGGCTATCGGGAGCGATGATGTGACAACGCTTTGCCGGGTACCTGGCCTTGGGAAAAAGGGAGCCGAGCGCTTGATCATGGAGATGAGAGATAAGGTAAGCCTATATTGCCCGGCATCTTCAGAAGTAAGTCATGCCCTAAGATCAGATCTTGGCAAACAAAATGTGAGCGATGCGCTAAGCGCCTTGATCAATTTAGGCTACACGCAAGTGACAGCGCAAAAGGCGATAAAGAAATCGTTAAAAGATCTGCCAGAAGGTATAGATGTCGCTGCATTAATTGCTTTTGCTCTAAAACACGTTTAAGGTAAGAATGAACTCTTTGACAACCGGTTACGTATTACTTTTTCAATTTACCACAAATTTTTTACTCGCAATTGCCATTATCTTTGGCGCTGTCTTTTCTGCAAAGTTGATCCAAAGATCCATTGAGAAAACAAATAACAAATTTCATAAACTCGACGCCAATTTGCTAAAGATTATATGTGCGGGGATGACCTATACTATTTACGCCATTGCGGCTTTGCTAATTTTAGATCGCTTTGGAGTTAACACCACAAGCATAATCGCTCTATTGGGCACTTGCGGGCTTGCAATTGGTCTAGCCTTAAGAGATACCCTAAGCAATATAGCAGCTGGCATTTTACTTTTAGTCTTGCGCCCGTTTAAAGCCGGCGATCAAATTGAGTGCGGCTCTATTAGCGGTACGGTAAAAGAGATTGGCCTCTTTACAACGATACTGCACTCATCTGATGGTCTCTTTATCTCTATCCCCAATAGTCGCATCTCTAATGAATCGATTAAAAATCTTACGAAAAATGGCCTAAGAAGAATGGATCTCATTATTCAAGTGGATCACGCAAGCTCCATCGACAAGGGCTTAAAAGTGCTTAATGAAATAGCTAAAGAAGAAAAAAAGTTTTTACAAAAGCCATCCCCACAAGCCATGATCGCTTCCATCTCAGAAACAGGTATAAATCTGCAACTGCGCGCTTGGACAACTGTTGATGATTATTGGGATGTCTATTGGGAGCAGACGAAAAACATCAAAGACAAGATGGAGGCAGAAGGGATCTCGCTTGCAAGGCATAAGCCAGTGATTTATTCCGCTGATCTATTAAAATAGATCAGAATGGGATCCTGTTCATTCGAATATGATTTCTGTGTTTGTTTTGCAATAGATCAATAACCATCTGGTTCTATATGGCATTCCCACCTACCTTTAAAGTTTCCTTTTAGCCGATGATTTCGATATTTTTTATCTAACGGCTCTTCGTTGCATAATTTTATGATGACATTTCCAAGCTTAGACATATCCTTACCGCGCTTTTTAAGAACCGCGGTTTCTTTATCAAACTTCGTTGTCGTGGCAATTTTTAGCATTATCCTAGAAACGGCAGTTCGAGATGGCAAATTAATGCAAGATCTTGAATTAGAATCATTTTGCAATGGGGTGGGACATTCCCAAATGGTGAAGGACCACCCCATTGCAAATGATTCTGGTTCAAGAGATTGCGTTAAGTTGCCGTCTCCAACTGCCGTTTTTAGGATTATTTAAGCCCGAGCTTGTCAATCAAATCGTCTGCATTTTTATAACGGATTATATTTTTCCCTTCATCAGTATCTTTGAAAACTCTAATTGTTTCTTCGTTTGGGACGTTTTCACTTAATAGATTTTCTTGAAGACATCCAAGAATAAGTTCTTTCAAAGAAATGCCCGCAAGAGCAGCTATTGCTTTTAATTTTTTATGATCAACTACAGGTAATTCGAAAGTAAATCTTGTCTGATCTTGATGGTGTAAAGACATATATCCTCCTTTTCTTACATAATAGCATTTTTACATATTTACAGCAAGTTACGGATTTGTTAATCATTGACGATAAATCTGGAAAACGATTAAGATCTTGCCTCTACTCTCTCTCTTTATCAAAGCTTTTAACTAAAAGGGGCTTTTAGTCATGAAAAACATCGCAGAGAATAACCTCATCCGCTTTATCAATATTTCCAAAAAAAAAGATGGGCTTTTTGCTAACTTTAAGGTAAAAGGGATTAAGGGCGGCACTTCATTTAGCGCTTCCATTTCTGTCGATATATCGGCTGCAGAGGTCAATATTTCTGAAGATAATTTAGAAAAGATTATCGAAGAGTGTGCAAGAATTGGTGTCAAAGAATTTAAAAAATCGGAATTCGAATTTGAAGGAATGGCCGGAGTTTAAATTCATCAAGTTTTATATCTGGGTGTAGCGCAGCTTGGCTAGCGCACTTGCCTGGGGGGCAAGGGGTCGGAGGTTCAAATCCTCTCACTCAGATTTTTTCTCATAAGTCACTTAAGGGCATTCTCAATGAGAATGCCCTTTGTGGTTTTAAGTCAGGGTGGTGGATGATGCACAATCATTTATTCCAGGGAAAAAGCACCTTTGAGATTCGAATTAAGCAAGGAATGAGATGATCAAAGTTTTAAAGCTGTTATGCTTTTTTCTGTTTCCCCTATCTGCATTGAAAGCCGAAATTCATTTAAATCAACTTTCTGAAAAGGAATCATCTCAAAAAATGTTTGCGGTTATTTATCAAGGATATCTCAAACCAGGCAGAGAAAATGAGTATCAAGAAGCCTGGAGTAAAGTTGCCCAATATTTTATTAAATATCGTGGTGCTATCGGCTCTTGTTTACATAGAACATCTGATGGGCTATGGGTGGCTTATTCTCGTTGGCCCGACAAAAAAACTCGGGACAGCTCTTGGCTAGGAGAAAATGCACTATCAGAAGAACTACCTCTTGAAATTCGCAATGCAATTCTCATAATCAAGGAATGTTTAGATTCAGATCCGAAAATCTCAGATCTGTGCATGGAAGTTGTTAATGACCTTCTTCTTTCATCCGATGATACAGAATCAAATTTGATCTTATCCCCAGAACAAGAAAGAATTATGAATTTGGTTTATGAAGAAGTTGAAATCGCTATTCAAGAAGGGAATCCCCCCTTTGCTGCTATCATTACTGATTCCGAAAATAACATCTTATCTATCGCTCATAATCAAGCAAATACCAAGCAGCTAGCGATCGCTCATGCGGAAATAGAGGCAATCCAATTAGCCTGCAAGATTCTGGGGAAGAAAAAACTTGAAGGCTGCATTCTTTATGCGAATGCTGAATCTTGTGGAATGTGTTCAACGGCTATTATTAAATCTGGAATTTTGCAAGTTTTTTATGGAGCTCCTCATGAAAAAGGTAGCAATCCAGATGTGCACCTTCTTGAAATAAATAGAAAAGCAACACCTCAACTAAGAGTTCATGGGGGCTTCATGAGGGAAAAATTTATTGAACAGATTAACCGAGGAAGAAGTTAAACACGAATGTTGGCCGCTCAAAAAGAATGCGTCATCCGATAAGAAACGATTATTAAGGATTTTGGGGATATTTTGCTCACAGAATCAAAGATATGCCAATTTGGCAACCGAATCCCGTAGAAATTCTTGGCAGATGAAAAATATGAATTTCACAACTCTTTTCATCATGTGTTTTTTCTTCTCTTTGCAATTTCTTATTGGTGAAGAGCATATGTTACAAACAAATCAAAAAAATCGTTCTCAAGAACCAAAACCTCCCTTTCCTTACGTTGTAGAAGAAGTCAGTTTTGGAAATTCTGAAATATCGCTTTCAGGAACTCTGACATTACCTAGAACAATCGGGGCATTTCCTGCTGTCATTCTCATTCACGGTTCTTCAGCTTTAGATCGTGATGAAACAATCCTTGGCCATAAACCTTTTTTCGTGTTGTCTGATCACTTCACAAGACATGGTATAGCAGTGCTCCGCTTTGATAAGCGCGGCGTCGGAAAATCCACTGGAATTTATGATAACGCAACGATAGAGGACTTTTGTGATGATGTTGCTAAAGGCATCGAATACTTGAAATCAAGACCTGAAATTATTAAAAACCAGATCGGCCTTGTTGGTCATAGCGAAGGCGGAATTGTAGCACCTATGCTCGCAGCAAAATCAAATGATGTAGCCTTTATTGTGCTAATGGCTGGAACTGGTGTAAACGGAGAAGAAATTTTTTGCGAACAGGGAAGATTACTCCACCTTGGAAATGGAGTAGATGAGGAAATGATTGCCATTGATACTCAAGTTCGAAAAATTTTTACAGGAATTGTAAAAAAAGAAATTAATCGCGATGTGGCCAAAGAGCAAATACACGAAGCTCTTGCAAAATTCTTATCTGGATTGACTGAGAATCAAAAAATATGGGTTAAGATCCATTCTGTCTTAACTGAAGAACTGATAAAAAGATTTAATTCTCCATGGGGTCACTTTTACTTTCCTTATGAACCTGCTATCGCTTTGAGACATATTACAATTCCTACGTTAGTGCTGAATGGTGACCTTGATCTAGTGGTATCGCCAAAACAAAACCTTCCTTTCATCGATGGGGCGCTCAAAGAAGCTGATAATAAAGACTATGCAATCATTGAGTTGCCCAAGCTCAATCATGCATTCCAAACATGCGAGATAGGATCGTGGGATGAGTATGAACAAACTGAAGAAACAATAGCGCCTTCAGCACTGAATATCATGACAGATTGGATATTGGAAAGAACGACAAAAATAAATGAGAGAAGGTAAAAAGCCTTAACGTGTTTTATAATTTGAATTCTGAGCTGACCTCTATAGCAATAATTTCTTTATTGAAGTTATACCCCTCCCATTTGACTATAGGAAGGATGATTTTTAATAGGAATCCAAAAATCGACATACTCTTAAGCACAAGAAAAATCATTTATATCGGTTTTAAGACCATTAAAAAGAAAGACTGGTTCATTTTTTTGACTTCAATTCTGTGAATTTCAATGATTGAAAAATATGATGATAACAAAATATTCAATTCATCTTGCGTAAATTTAGAAAAAAATCGATTCTTGCCCTTCCCTGTAGGGTCTTCATAACCTTCGCAATCACCTTCAATAAAACTAACAAAAGCCACCCCCTCACGTTTAAGCAATTGCGACATTTTCTGTATTTGCAAAGGCGTATCTGATCTAGGAATATGAATTAACGATGAAATTGCAAATAACCCATCAAATTTTTGGATTATAGAAAAATCCTGAAACCGCATTAGACGTACATCTAATCCTTTTTCTGTGGCCTTTTTAGCGGGCTTTTCTGCAGGTTCTATACATATGACATTATGTCCAAGTTTTGACATCCATGAAGCTAAAGCCCCTGCTCCTGAACCAATTTCAAGAATATCGCAACGAGATACAGGTAAATGTTTTAAAATTAAGGGAATGAGAGCCTCATCAAATGGAATTTTATCAAAACTATCAGCATAGGTATTGTAAAATTCATTATTCATTAAATCTATATTCATCTTCTTTCCTCGTATAGCCAGCTCATTGTTAGGAAAATTCGCATGGATGTTATTCGCTATCTTTAATTTGACGGTTTATAAATTGAAGATTGTCTCGATATTCGGTCATTCCTGTAGGATCGACTAGTTTTTCGGCAATCCAATCTTTCATTCCGACATTTGTTTGGTATCGAACATCTGGTTGAGGTGTTTCAGCAATTTTCACTAATAAGGCAGCGATTTCGTCGCATGGTTGTCCTTGAGGAGTGGAAAGCATCCGGCAAATCCCTTGCGTCAATTTCTTGTAAAATTCTTCATTGCAAGCACGGGAGCCGACTATACAATGTTTTCCCCAATCGTTTTTTACAAACCCAGGCTCGATAACCGAAACTTTGATATTCCAATGAATAAGGGTTGCTGCTAATGATTCACTCAATCCTTCTAAAGCAAATTTTGAAGCAGAATAAAGACCTAATCCTGGAAGCGAGTATATTCCTACTCCACTGCTAATATTAAGAATATGGCCGGATTGTTGTTTTCTCATCGTTGGAAGAACTGCTTGAATAAGCCGTAAGGGTCCAAAAAAGTTAACATCAAACAGATGTTGAGCTTCACTTAGAGTCACACATTCTTCCATTCCAATGAGCCCATAGCCGGCATTGTTGATTAAAGCATCAATTCTTCCATCCTTTTTAAGAACAGTCCCAATAGCCGCTTGAACTAGACGATCATCTGTAACATCCAAATGGCAAAGACTGACATTTTCCATTTGTTTTAATTCACCAGGAATATGTTGGCGATAGCCTGCCCATACTTTCCAGCCTTTTTCTTGAAATGCTTTTGTGGTTGCGAGACCAATCCCACTTGTAGCGCCAGAAATCAGAACAACTTTTTGTTCCGCAAAAGCACCAGTAGTGATGATCAACAAGAACGCAAAAAATAGTTTTAGAAATTGCATATGATTCCTCGTAACCTTATTTTTTTTGTGTATAATATTTTTGCTTAGGATGGTTGAGAATATTAGGATATTGTCTTTTTAAAATCCCCTGATCACACATAGGATTTATATAATGATTCCTGAGAGAATCTTCTTTTCTGCTCAATAATTGAGCAATCTCTGATAGTGACAGTGCTCTTATCTGACATAGATCAAGAATAATCTGTCTAACAAAATTTTGGGGACTCTTCTTTGAATCCCTAACCGTTTTTGCTATTTGCTGCAATTGCTCTAAATGTTCGGAGTTTATGTTGTCCAAATGTTCGGAGTTCATGATCAATTGTTCGGAGTTCCTAATGTCCAAATGTTCGGAGCTTTTTTCGTCGAGGTCGGAACCTCGCACAATATCCCCCTTTATTGGATGCTCTCCCGCTAAATAGTAAAATGTTCCTTTGCCAGCTCCCTCACTTTTCAGGATTATTCAGACCATTCCATAAGTTACGAATCACTTTATTGAAATCTTTTACACCAACGAAATCAAGGGAACCGTTTTTTAGCTCTTTGACGCCAAGAAAAATCATTCCACCTTCAGTATTTGCCATTGCAGAATAGGTCTCCCAAATACACTTAGGAAGACTGCCATTACCATCCTTTCCTTCTCCGGACTTGAATTCTATATCATAATCTTCTCGGATGGTTTTAAAATCAAAAAAATCAAGCTTCATTATCTATACATATCTCAGGATTCATTTGTGTTGGAATTAGATTTTCCAGACTTAATCCAGACGTCTATCTCTCTTTTTTTTGAAACTTCCAAAGTCGACCGACTTTATGTGCAGGCATTTGTCTATTTGTAGATTGTATCTCGCTTTACGCCTAGATGTTGAGAGATTTCCTCTACAGAAAGCCATCTATCCGCGCTCTCGTCCGTCATTTGAAAATCCTTATATTACTATGCTTGGCAGCATTCTAATATATCATGACAAAACATGAAAGAGAAGAAAGTATCATGAAAGATTGATAAAAAACCTCCCGTCGATTAAGACTAGTTGCATCTCTAAACACACCAGTAGCTGGTGTGTTTTGGTTTAAGGCTAGAATTTTTCTACAAATCTATAAATACTTGATTAGATAACCTTCTTGAGGCATGGGCTTAATATAGATCGTTTTAGGACAAATGGGGCCACTTTTGCGAACTGATTGATATTTGTCTAATAAGCGTAAAGACAACCTTTGCCATTCGATTAACACCGCGTTGAAGAAGTCTATCCGTAATTTCGAGAACATGTCCTTTGCGAACCTCTTTGATGTTCAGGTCGCAGATAAAGATAATGGGTGGGTAAGCTTATCTGACTGGCTGGGATCTTAAAAATCATAAAATTTGAAAACATATAAAATATACAAAACCTACCCGATTGACTAAATTGGGTAGGTTTCGTAGAATTAAGATATGAGACAATCAAAATATGCCAAACAGCTAGAGCCTTTTAAGCAAATATCCTTCTTCACAGCTGAGCAAGCTGCTGATCTGAATGTGCCGAGGCATGCGATCGCTTATTTGGTCAAAAAGGGCTCTTTAGAAAGGATTTATCCTGGAGCATATCGTTTTGCTGAATATGAGCCTGAAGTTGACTTTCAATGGGAAAATCTAGGACTTATAGCAGCAAGCATTCCGGATGGAGTGATCTGCTTAATTTCTGCTCTTTGCTACTACGAATTAACAGACCAAGTGATGAGAGAAGTTTGGATAGCTATTCCTCATGAATCTTATGCTCCTAAAAGGCCTAATGCAAAAATCATTAGAATGCGGAACATAACTCTTGGAAAAACTGAAATTGTTTTAGGGGAATATAAGTTGCAAATTTTTGATCGAGAACGCTGCATTATTGATGCGTTTCGCTATCTAAGTAAAGAAATCGCCATAAAAGCTCTTCAACGCTATTTCAAAAATACAGCTCATAAAGCAGATCTGAAAAAATTAGGCGCTTATGCAAAAAAATTACGAGTGGATATCACTCCTTACATTTTATCTTACACAATAGAGTAATTAGGAGGACATATGGACACTGAAGACGCTGACGTTAGCGAGGGAAGTCAGTGGAAAACGATTAAGCATCTTCTGCCCTATGTGTGGCCATCTGGCCGAATAGATATTAAGATACGCGTTGTCTTATCAATGGCGGCTTTAGTGATGGCTAAAGTCGTCACGGTGTGGACGCCATATGCCTTTAAATATGCTACCAATTCTCTTTCTACAGCAGACCGTGCTACACAAATAGCTTTTATTCTCCCCCTTTACTATATTCTTGCGTATGGTCTAGGACGCATCATGATTGTTATCTTTACACAGCTTCGCGATGCCATTTTTGTAACAGTGGCGCAGCGTGCAGTGAGGGAGCTATCTCTTCATATATTTTGTCATCTTCACGCGCTCCCTTTAAGCTTTCACCTTAGCCGTAAAACGGGAGGCCTTGCGCGCGTCATATCGCGCGGCTCTTTAGCAATTGAAACGATCTTTCGCTTCTCACTTTTTAATACTTTCCCAATGATAATCGAAATTGCCTTCGTAGCTGTGATATTAGTGTGGTCTTTTGGTTGGATGTACAGTGTGGTCTCTTTATGCATGGTAGCCTTTTATCTTTTGTACACATACTTCACGACAGAATGGCGCATTAATGTCAGGCGCGCAATGAATCAGGCGGATACGGATGCGAGCACTAAGGCAATCGATAGCCTTTTAAATTTTGAAACAGTGAAATATTTTTGCAATGAGGAGCATGAAGCAAAGCGCTTTGATGCTTCCATGGCGAAATATGAGAAGGCGGCGATCAAAAATTGGCTCTCTTTAACATGGCTAAATATTGGACAAACTATTTGCTTTACAACAGGCCTTATCCTAGTTATGGCGATGTCAGCTTATGCTGTTATTCACGAAAAAGCAACTCTTGGCGATTTTGTCCTGATCAATGCGCTGATGATACAGCTATCTATGCCTTTATATTTAGCCGGTATGACATATCGAGAAATTAAGCAAGGTTTAATCGATGTGGAGAGTATGTTTGCTTTGCTTTTAGAACATGCCGCCATCAAAGATAGCTTAAGCGCACTTCCCCTTGAACCAGGAAAGGGGATGATCAAATTTGACAGAGTTTCTTTTTCATACGATAGCGATAGGATGATTATCGATGATCTTTCCTTCACAGTGCAAGCGGGTCAAACGGTTGCACTTGTCGGTATTTCTGGAGCTGGCAAATCGACCATATCCCGTTTGCTTTATCGCTTTTATGAGGCTACGAAGGGAAAAATTTTTATTGACGGACAAGATATTGGCAATGTCACTCTTAGCTCTTTAAGGGCTGCTATCGGAATTGTGCCGCAAGATACCGTATTGTTTAACGATACAATTCGCTATAACATCCTCTACGGAAAACCTAGCGCAAGTCAAGAGGAAATAGAAGAGGCGGCTAAGATGGCGCAGATCCATCAATTCATTGTCTCCTTACCCAAAGGATATGAAACGATCGTGGGAGAACGAGGATTGAAGTTATCGGGAGGGGAAAAGCAGCGCGTGGCCATTGCGCGCACCATTTTAAAAGATCCCCCCATTCTCGTTTTAGATGAAGCCACTTCTGCACTTGATAGCTTCACAGAAAAAGACATTCAAGAGGCTCTTCGCAGGGTTTCTTATCAACGCACCACACTCGTCATTGCCCATCGACTCTCAACAGTAGTTGAGGCCAATGAAATCATTGTGCTACATGCCGGGCGGATTGCAGAGCGCGGCACTCATGCCGCTCTGCTTAGCCAAAACGGTATTTACAAATCCATGTGGGAAAGACAGCGCGAAGAAGTTGACGAGGGAACCTTTTAATAATTTTTGAAAAATCTTTCTCGAAATCTTTCCATGTAAAGGTAGATAACGGGTGTTAAGAATAAGGTAACAAGCTGTGAGACTATAAGCCCACCAATGATCACAAGGCCTAAAGGCCTTCTGGATTCCCCCTCACTGCCTATTCCAATGGCAATTGGAACAGCCCCCATGATGGCGGCAACGGTCGTCATCATGATGGGGCGAAAGCGTATCAGGCATGCATCATAAATGGATTGCTCGGCAGTTGCGTTTTTCTCCCTCACATTATCTAGCGCAAAGTCGACGATCATGATTCCATTTTTCTTCACAATGCCAAGAAGCAAGATGATGCCGAGAAAGGCATAAAGAGAAAGTGGATACCCCGTAAAATAAAGTGATAAAAGAGCGCCTGCAACAGCCGGTGGCAGTGTCGAAAGGATTGTGATTGGGTGGATATAGCTTTCGTAAAGGATCCCTAATATGACGTAAATGACAAACACTGTCACGACAAGAAGGTAGCTAAGCGATTTAATAGACTCTTGAAAGACTTCTGCAGATCCCTTCACATTTCCTGTGACGCCCCCTTCCAGAGTTTCTTTGGCATGCTCTTGCAGCCTTTTTATTACATCGCTAAGAGCAACATCCGGTGCAACATTGAATGTGATCGTCACGGATGGAAATTGATTAAAGTGATTAATGCTAGCGGGGCCAACTCCTTCTTTCCATGTGGCAAAGGCGCTTAGTGGGACAAAGTCACTTGAGATGGCTGACGGCAAATAAATGTCGTTAAGAGATGATGGGCTCCTTTGCAAATCGCGATTAAGTTCTACGATCACATCGTATTGGTCTATTGGCGTTTGAATGCGCGAGACCCTATTTCCCGAATATCCAAGAGCTAAGGAAGTTTCAAAACTTAGCATATCGACGCCTAAGGCAGCGGCTGCCTTTCGATCGATTTGCAGATCGATCTCCGGAGTTTTGATCTCAAGGTCTGTCGAGATATCTTGAAAAATAGGATCGCTCTTCAATTTTTGAATCAAATTTTCTGAAGATTTGTAAAGTTTTTCAGCATCTAAGCTACGCAAGAAATACTGGTAGGCACCTCTCACTTGGGTGCCAATGTTTAAATCGATTAAAGAGACGTTTTTAAAAAAGGTATTCACTCCCGGAATTACCTTAAGTTTGGCTGAGTAATCTTGAATAAGTTCTTTTACTTTAGGTCTTTTACCGCTTTCTGTGAGTTGAACAAAAATTACCCCCTGTCTATAGCTTGGCGTTGCGGCATTTGATGTGATCGAGACAATTGCCTCTTCCTTTTTTAAAATATCCAAAATCTTATGGTGATACTCTTGCATCTTAAGAGAGGATGTCCCTTGCTCAGCTTCTGTATAAATTTGGATAAAGCCGATGTCTTCATCGGGAATAAAGTCTGTCTTCAAAATTTTAAAAAGAAGTGCGCTGATAAGCACGCTAAGGACCCCGATGAAAAGGATAATTTTTCTATGATCGAGGGCAACTTTTAATGCCTTTTCATAATGCCGTAGCATGGCTTGGTTCATCTTATCGGAATAGGCAGCAAGGCGCCCTTTATGAATGGCCTGTTTTTCGGCAATGAAACGGCTGCATAGCATTGGAGTTAATGTTAAAGAGATAATGCCCGAGACAATGGTGATGATGGCAAGGGTGATTGAAAACTCTTGAAACAATTTCCCGATCAATCCACCCATAAAGATCAAAGGCAAAAACACAGCTACAAGAGAGAGCGTCATAGAGAGAATGGTAAACCCGATTTGTTTAGAGCCATTTATTGAGGCTAAAGTCGGACTTTCGCCCGTTTCAACACGCCTGACAATATTTTCTAATACGACGATGGCATCATCGACGATAAAGCCGATGGCAAGAGTGATTGCAAGAAGCGATAATGTATCAATTGAATAGCCGAGTCTTTCGATCACGGCAAATGTGGCAATAATGGAAATAGGCATCACAATGGATGGGATAATTGTCTCTTTGGCCTTGCCAAGATAAACAAAGATCACTGCCACGACGAGAATCAAGGCAATCACTAAAGTCAATTGGACGTCGAATAAAGACTCTTTGATCATTTCAGCTCGATCAAAGATAATGACCAAATCCAAAGAGCCAGGAAGCTGTTCTTTAAATTTGGGCAGCAGCTTATAAATTTCATCTGCAATCTTAACGGCATTAGCTCCAGGCTGCCTTTGAACGCCTAATGTCACGCTTACCTGGTCAAGATCTTGAGTTAGAAATTTAATCGAGATTCGATCGGACTTTAAACTATCTTGAACGCTCGCAATATCTAAGATTTTCACAGGCGCACCATTTCGGAAGGCGGCAATGAGTTCACCATAGTCATCTGCTTTAAGCAACCCACCGTTGTCATAAATCAATGACGTTAAGTATTGTCCGTCAAATCCTCCGAGTGGTTGATATTGATTGCCTTTGGCAATAGCTGTTGCGACATCCGCTTGAGAAAGACCCATTCTAGCCATTTGTCCTGGATCTAATTGGACTCTTACAGCCTTAGGAGACCCATAGACAGAGACTTGTGAAACCCCTTCAATGATCGAAATGCGTTGCCCAACAAGCGTATTGGCATAGTCGTAGAGTTCGCCTTGAGTCATGGTCTTTGATGTGACGGCGATATACATGATCGGAGAGGATGAGGGATTAACTTTTTTAAAAGTTGGATCTTGCGGGAGATCCGGAGGCAATAGCCCTTTTGCAGCAGCTATTGCCGTATTGACATCGACTGCAGCAAGGTCTATGTCTTTATCGATGTCAAATTGTAAAACAATGCTCGTTGCACCGAGCGTATTGGATGAGACAACACTTTTAATTCCGGGAATTGTCATGAATTGCTTTTCAAGAGGTGTTGCCACAGTGTTGGCCATCGTTTGAGGATTAGCTCCTGGAAAAGATGCTTTGACTGTGATCGTTGGGAAATTGACGTCTGGCAAATTACTGACGGGCATTTTTAAAAAGGCATTTATTCCAAGCATCGCAAGGGTAATCATGACAAGAGTCGTCATGATGGGGCGCTCTATAAAGGGACGAGATAAGTTCATTGTAGATATACCTTTGTCCCTTGCCTTAAGTTAAGTTGTCCCTCGCGTATGATCGCTTCATTTGGCTTAATTCCTTTTTCGATAATGACGAAACCATCTGTTCTATCGCCGATAATCACATCGCGATATTCTACATTTGACTCATTTGGATGGTAAATAAAGACATAATGGCCGCTTTGGCCGACTTTTACACACTCTTCAGGAACGAGAACGGCGTCTTTTTTTAAGTTGATCTGCAACTTAATTTTCACAAATTCTCCGGGCCAAAACATTTCATCTTCATTTGAAATGCTGCCGCGAAGTGCAATTGTGCCAGTGGTTTGACTGAGCGCATTATCGATGAAATAAACCATGCCGCTTCTGGGGGTTTTCGGATCTTGCGGCAATATGACTTTAAATGGAATTTGTTCACTTTTTGTATAGCTTTGAAGAAGCGCAAAATCCCTTTGCGAAATGTTAAAGGAGACGTCAATCGGGGTAAATTGCCGAATTGTGGCAAGCGTTTGCGTATTGTTAGCAACGATTAGATTGCCTACGTGAATATTTCGTTGTCCGATTTTACCATCTATAGGAGATGATATTTTGCAGTAGTTAAGATTAATTTGAGCAGCATCTACGCGCGCTTTATCGATTTCTATTTGCGCTTTACTTAGTTCAACGGCTGTCGCATACTGATCGAAATTAAGTTTTGAGACGTAATCCTTTTCGACAAGAGTTTCATATCGCTTGACGGTGAGCTCGGCAAGCTTTAAAGACGCTTCATCTTTTGCTAAATTGGCTTTGGCTTCATCAAGTGCTGCTTTATAGGAGCGCTCATCGATTGTATAAAGGAGTTGTCCCTCTTTAACGCGGTCTCCTTCATTAAAATTGATCTTCACGATGATTCCGGTGGCCTGCGCTTTTAGATCGACCACTTCATGCGAGAGGATATTGCCGATCGCATCTATATAAATGGGGGTGTCTTGCTGCACCGCTTTTGCAATCATAACGGGGTAGCTGATCTCTTTAGGCTTGAGGTTTTCCTTTTTGCATCCTATGATAAAAATGGAAAGAAATAGAAAAAAGATAGAACATTTTCTCATGTTATAATGATCCTGTCGCATAGGCGATGTTTGTTAAAGCTGAAATCCATTCGGTCTTGGCTATAATTCTTTGCGCCCTTGCATTGGAAAGAGCAGCTTGCGCCGTCAATAGATCCAAAATCGTTCCAACGCCCTGTTTATAGCTAAGGTACGCAATCTGATAAGCTTCTTCAGTATATTCATAATACTCTTGGCTAAATTTTACTTTTTCTGTGGCAGTCTGAAAGTTATAATAGCTTGTCACAACATCTAAGATGACATTTTCTTCTTTAGATCGCCAATCGGCATAAAGGGATGCAGCCTTGGCACTTGCCGCTTTTGTTTGATTGACGTAGTAAAACCCGTTAAAGAGGGGGATACTCAATGTGAGCATACCGCTGCCGACTCTTGAATCAAGGGTTGGGTGATGAATGTTGTGATCTTTTTCGATATAGCCGCTTGCCGTAAGGGTTGGCATCCCTTCAGACCAAATCACTTTAGTATTTGCCATCTGCGATTTCCACGTGGCTTCAGCTGCACTCAAGTCTTTTCTTTGCGATTTTGCAAGCGCAATTAGTTCCTCGATATTTTCTTGTACTTCATCGAGATTTGCATCAACTGCAATTTCTTCGACATCAACGACTACATTAGCAGGGAGGCCAAGGGAATTTGCAAGCTTGCCCATTGTCGTATTCACAAGGCCCTTCTGCTCTTCTAAAAGCAGCTTTGCATTGGCAAGGTTAGATCTTGCTAAAAGGACATCCAATTTTTTAACGACTCCTGCGATAAACTGCCCTTCTGCTGCATCAAAGTTTTTTTGCGCATTTTTTAAATCATCGCTTCTTGCTGCTACAAGCGCTTTTGCCTGTAGATGTTGATAGTAATCTAGCATCACATTTAAAATCACTGTCTGTAGCGTTTGATTGTGTGTCCAATCGGCTGCCAAAAGAGTTTGACGCGTGGATTCAATGCTTGCTGATCTTCCTCCAAAATCCCATAATAAATAAGATGCTGATAAGTTGCTAATTAACCATGAGTTTGTGTTGAAGGGTGTTGGAGATGAAATGACGCTTGTCGATGTTGAAGTTTTTCCCTTAATTTTTTCTATTTGTAAATCCTCATTTAAAAGTAGAGTGGGATACAAGGTGCTTTGTGAGGCCTTCCAAAGATAAGCTGCATTTTTTGCATTTTCCCAAGCCTGCATCGTTGCGGGGTTGTTATCTAGGGCAATTTCGATCAATTCATTGAGTTGCCATTTACCCTTATGCGTTTTGATGCTTTTTTGAATATTTTCTTCATTTGGCGCTGTTGTGCTATCTGGGATAGCAATGGCAGCTGGCGCTTTAAATGGAGCACCTCGCCAAGGGGCAACTTCGCCGCTGCCTGCCGGGTCTTTAATGTTGCAACTTGCAAGCATACCCATGATAACAGCTGAAAATGCAATGTTAAGTACATGTTTATGTTTCAACCTAGAAACGGCAGTTCGAGATGGCAAATTAATGCAAGATCTTGAATTAGAATTACTTTGCAATGGGGTGGGACATTCCCAAATGGTGAAGGACCACCCCATTGCAAATGATTCTGGTTCAAGAGATTGCGTTAAGTTGCCGTCTCCAACTGCCGTTTTTAGGTTCAAGCCTGTAGTTCCTCTTTTGTAGTTTCTCTAGGGTGTGATTAAAGTTGTACCCAGCAAGAAACTGATATGGTAGCGTCTAGACTATATTTTTAACGCGGGGAGCGCGGAGGCACAAAGTTGCAGAGAAGAATTGTCTATCAGCTTAAAGTTCTTAGGGGCGTCTTTCGTTCATCAAGGGGGGCTTAAGCTACATTCATGTAGCTTAAGCCCCCCTTGATGAACGAAAGACGCCCCTAAGGTATTCTGTTGATTCGCCTGCGGCGAATTAGCAGAGTTTTTTTGCAGTGGGGTCACTTAAGTCAACTTCCTCTATGCGACATTGCGCCTCCGCGCTCTCCGCGTTAAAAATTATAGCTAGCCTTTTAGCAATGCAATTTTACTGCGTACAATTTTTAATTACAGCCGTTCACTAAGATTCATTAAATTTTATTCCTTGAGAAAGGGTAAGCGTTTGCCCCCAGTTAATCGTATTAGTCTGCCTTCTCATATACGCCTTCCAAGCATCAGATCCAGCTTCCCTCCCGCCGCCCGTATCTTTTTCTCCGCCAAAAGCACCCCCAATTTCAGCGCCTGATGTGCCGATGTTGATATTGGCAATGCCGCAATCGCTTCCAGAGGCTGCAAGAAACATTTCCGCCCTTTGTAGGTTAGTCGTAAATAGCGATGCAGCAAGACCATGCGCTGAATGGTTGGCCATGGCGATAGCTTCTTCAAAATGGCGGTACTTCATTACATATAAAATAGGGGCAAATGTTTCCTTTTGTACGATTTCCCAATCGTTCTTAGCTTCTACAAGCGTTGGCTCTACAAAATATCCTTTTCCTTTAACTGTTTTTCCACCAAAAAGGATTTGGCCTCCCGCTTTTTTAATTTCTTCGATAGCGCTTAGGAAAAGATCGACAGCATCCCTATCAATTAAGGGACCCATAAGGTTATTTTCCTCCAAGGGGGTGCCTATAGTAATTGCTTGGTAAGCTGAAATGAGCTGGTTTAAAAATTTTTCATAAATGCTTTCATGGATTATGAGGCGTCTGATCGTCGTACACCGCTGTCCGGCCGTGCCGATGGCTCCAAATAGAATGGCCTCTTTCGCAAGCTTTAAGTCAGCTGTTTCATCGACAATGCTTGCGTTATTGCCTCCAAGCTCAAGTAGCGATCTTCCCAGGCGTTTTGCCACTACCTCACCCACGAGTTTTCCTACTTGTGTTGAGCCGGTAAAAGAAATAAGCGGGATGCGTCTATCGGCGACCAAGTCCTTGGCAAACTCATGATCATGAGTGATAAAGAGCGAAAATAGTGAAGGGGCCTTATGTTTTTCTGCGATGCGGTTGCAAATGTTTTGCACAGCGATTGCTGTAAGAGGTGTTTTGTGAGAGGGCTTCCAGATAATTGAATTGCCGCAAACAGCAGCAATGCAGGCATTCCATGCCCATACTGCAACGGGAAAATTAAATGAGGTGATTATCCCGACAGGTCCCAAAGGGTGCCATTGTTCGTAAAGCCTATGGTCTTGTCTTTCTGAATGCATCGTCTTGCCATACAGCATGCGAGAGAGGCCTTGCGCAAAATCTGCAATATCGATCATCTCTTGCACTTCACCAAGGGCTTCTTGTTTAGATTTTCCAGCTTCTAGGGCTACGAGGCTAGCAAGATTTTCCTTTTGATGCCGCAGCTCACGCCCAAGGCTTTTGATGAGGTCTCCTCTTTTTGGAGCCGGCACATTTTTCCAAGTGGAAAAGGCTTGTAAAGATTTTTGAACGACATGGTCATAGTCGCTTTTTGAGCAGCAATTGACTTTGGCAATTGCCTCTCCATCTATCGGAGAATAAGAGATAATCTCCCCTGAATCTTTTGTTTGAGACCACCAAGAAGGAGATGTGCTTGCACCTGGCATCTCATTAGATAAATTTAAAGTATTTAGAATATGAGAGTGATTATTAAGCATAATACTCTCCAAAGCGATTATTTGTGATATCGGCAAGAGTAAACTCTTCTTGTTTAATAAAGCCTGAATATTGTTTGGGTTGTTGCGTGATGAGATCGACGATTGTGCAAATTTGAGAAGCCGTCGACATTTGAATAGCAGACCAGCGGAGGCCGCCAAAGTCCTTTGGATACAGCTTTTTGTCGTAGTTGATTTCTTCTAATTTATTGTTTTTGTATCCCGTGATAGAGACATAAATTAAAATTAGATCTTGCCCCGATTTTGGAATAGATTTTTCTAAAAGCCTCTTTAAAGTTGTGCGATCTTGATTCATTTTCAAGTCGTTCATTAGAAAGCGAATTTTTTCGCAATGTCCGGGATAGCGAATTGTTTTGTAGCTTAAATTTTTTACCCTTTCGCGGTAGGTGTTTGCAAGCGTTCCAAGCCCTCCTGATGTGTTAAAGGCCTCGTAGGTTAATCCATCGATTTTAATTTCTTCTAAGTGTTCTAATGGCTGTACTTTAACTTCCTTGCCATCGATAATCGCCTCGCATTCGTTGCCATATTCATTGATCAATCCATCTGTCGACCAGTTAAGGCAATAGTGAAGGGCGTTGCTTGAATTAATCGGAAGGGCACCGACGCGCAGTTTAACTGTGTCTAATGTATCAAACTGCTTCATCAATTCATTGGCGACGATACTGATAAATCCAGGAGCCAAGCCGCATTGTGGGACAAATGCACGCGGCTCATCTTTGGCAAGCGCCATAATTGCCTGCGTTGTGGCGACATCTTCTGTAAGATCAAAATAGTTGAGATGACACTTTTTAGCGACCTTTGCAACCTGGACATTGCAAAAGAACGGAAGACTTGAAAGAATTGTATGGATGGCATTTTCTTTCAAAAAGACCGTAAGGTCGACTTCATTTGTCGCATCTAAGGTAAACAGTTGCAAATTTGAGGCGTTTTTTTTAACCTCTTTTAACTCGAGCAAATCGATGCTTTTGTCTGCGAGAAAGACTGTGTAATCATCTGTTTGGGAAAGCAAAAAGGCAATGAGTCTACCGATATTGCCAGCACCTAAAATGAGTATATTGTGCAGTTTTTCACCCATTTAGTGACCTATAAGCTCTTGAAGAGCCAAATTTAATTCTAAAACATTGACTATGGAAGGACCGAGGACCCCAAATTGCCTTGGGATGGTTTGACTTTCGATAAGAGCGAGTATCTTGTCTTTTTCTTCGCCTGTTAAATCCCTTGCGTGTAGGATGCGATCGACTTGAAAAATGGCAGCCGTTATACTGATATGGGGATCTAGGCCGCTACCTGAAGCAAATAAGAGCTCATTTGGAATTTCACCTTCTCCTTTAAACTCTAAAAGGCGCTTTTTTCTTTCGTCGACCAGTTTTTTTAATTTTTCACTCGTAGGACCAAGGTTTGAGCCCCCAGATTGCAGTGGATCGTAATCCGCAGCAGAGGGCCTTCCCCAAAAGTTGTGATTGTCAGTAAATTTTTGCGCAATGAGGCGCGATCCGATGACTTTGCCATTTTTTTGAATTAAATCCCCTTGAGATTTACCTTCGGCAATTATTTTGGCAAGAAAAGTCATTCCGACAGGATAGCCAATTCCTAGAAAAATTGACATTAAGAGAAAAAGTGTTACAGACTGAAATAATGTTTTCATAAAATAGCGTTTAGTAAAAGGTCAACGAGCTTAATTGCAAAAAAAGGCGCCACTATTCCCCCAAATCCATAGATGACAATATTATCAAAAAGAATCGAATTCCCGGATGCTGCTCGGTATTTAACCCCTTTAAGCGCAAGCGGAATAAGGGCTACAATTGTAAGGGCATTGACGATCACAGCGCTTAAAATGGCGGTTTGTGGAGACGCTAGATGCATAATATTTAAGACGGCAATCGGACCGCTTTGATCCCCATTTATGGAATGGAGATGACTAAAGATCGCAGGGATGATGGCAAAGTATTTGGCGACGTCGTTTGCGATGCTAAAGGTCGTAAGAGCGCCTCTTGTCATCAGCAGCTGTTTGCCTATCTTAACGATATCAATCAGTTTTGTCGGATTGCTATCTAGATCGACCATATTGCCAGCCTCTCTTGAGGCTTGCGTTCCCGTATTCATGGCAACGCCAACATCTGCTTGTGCAAGGGCCGGGGCGTCATTTGTTCCATCGCCCGTCATGGCGACAAGCCGGCCTAAGCTTTGCTCTTTTTTGATCCTATCGAGCTTCATCTCAGGCGTTGCATCGGCAATGTAGTCATCGACGCCAGCTTCTGCTGCAATTGCCGCAGCAGTCAGAGCATTATCGCCTGTGATCATTAAGGTGCGGATCCCCATTTCGCGCATTTCTTTAAATTTTTCTTTCACGCCCCCTTTGACGATATCTTTTAAGTGGATGACTCCAATGATCGCTTTATTTTCTGACACAAGAAGCGGAGTCCCTCCCTCTTTTGCAATTGAGGTAATGACTTGATCAAGTTCTAGAGGGTAGCTGCCGCCGATACTCTTGACATGCTCTTTGATGGCAGAGGTCGCCCCTTTTCTAATGGATCTTGCGATCGATCCATCTGCTCCTTGAAAGTCTAACCCGCTCATCCGCGTCTTTGCAGAAAATGGGACGGAGGTTGAATTGACAGCATTAAGAGATTCTGCCCTCATTCCAAATAGACTTTTTGCCAAGATGACAATCGATCTCCCTTCAGGGGTCTCATCAGCAAGCGAAGCCAGTTGTGATATTTTGGCAAGTTCGCGTTCATCATATCCAGGAGCTGGAAGAAACGCCTTAGCCATGCGATTGCCAATCGTGATGGTCCCTGTTTTATCGATGATGAGAAGATCAATGTCGCCTGCAGCCTCAACAGAGCGCCCACTTGTGGCGATCACGTTGCGCTGCACAAGCCGATCCATTCCGGCAATGCCGACCGCGCTAAGAAGTGCGCTAATCGTCGTCGGAATAAGGCATACCAAAAGAGAAACTAAAATGGGAATGGTGATAACGGTGGATGCAGTTTTTTCTAATTGACTTTCGCTAAAATACGAAAATCCTTTAATGGCGACGGTTGTGAGTAAAAAAATAATGGTAAGGCCGGATAAAACCATATGTAAGGCAATTTCGTTGGGAGTGCGCTGTCTTTTAGCCCCTTCAATCAGGCTGATCATCTTATCTAAAAAGCTGTGGCCCGCATCTGATGTAACCCGTATTTTGAGCGTGTCGCTAAGCACTTTCGTTCCGGCAGTTACGGCACTTCTATCCCCACCACTTTCTCTAATAACGGGTGCAGATTCTCCGGTAATGGCCGATTCATCAACTGTTGCAGCTCCTTCAATCACCTCCCCGTCGCAAGGGATCAATTCCATGGCTTTGCAAAGGATCACATCTCCCTTTTTTAGCTTTGACGATGGGGCTTTTATTTCTTTTCCCTCTTCGATTTTGATGGCATGAGCTTCTACTTGTGTCCTTCGCAAAGAGGCAGCTTGCGCTTTACCTCTGCTTTCTGCAATGGCTTCAGCAAAATTTGCAAATAAAACTGTAAACCAAAGCCAAAGGGCGATTTGAACATTAAACCACGACAATTGGCCGTTAAATATTTCGCTTGCGAGATAGATTGTCGTCGTAATAGCGCCAATATATGTGACAAACATAACGGGGTTTTTAATCTGATTACTTACTCTAAGACCTTTGATCGCATCGCACGTGCTTTGAAGGAGAATCTCTTTAGATATAATGGAGTTGTTTTTCATGTGATTAAAACGTTTCCCCCCTTGCCATTAACATTTGCTCTAAAATAGGTCCAAGAGATAACGGTGGAAAAAATGTAAGCGCCCCTACGATGAGAATCACGCCAACTAACAGCACAGAAAAAAGAACCGAATGGGTTTGCATGGCGCCAATTGAAGGGGGGGCAATATGTTTTTTTGCCAAAAGTCCTGCAATTTTTACGCTTGCCACTATAATGCTCAAACGACCAAGAAGCATCACGGCGGATAAAAGAAGTAAGTAATAGTTAGTGTTCATATTAAATCCGGCAAAAGAGCTTCCGTTATTGCCAGCAGCTGATGAAAAAGCGTATAGGATTTCAGTTAATCCATGGGGGCCATGCTGGCTTACGCCGCTACTTGTAAAGGGTAAAAGACATGAGAAAAAAGACCCTATTAGGATCAGCGCAGATGGAGAAAGAATGGCGATCACGACCCATTGAATTTCTCTTTTTTCTACCTTCTTGCCAAGGAACTCAGGCGATCTGCCGACCATGAGGCCGCATAAAAAGACGGTTAAAAGGATAAACATGATAAGACCGGCAAGGCCGACGCCGACTCCGCCAAAGATCACTTCTCCTAGCATGATGTTATAAAGGGCAATTCCACCCGTCATGGGAGAGTGGCTGGAAATGGCTGCGTTGGCAGAGCCATTAGATGTTGCAGTTGTCGCCACCGTCCAAAGTACGCTATTATTGATGCCAATACGGGTCTCTTTCCCCTCCAAAAATGGGTAGCTGCCGATAGCTTCATTTAGGCTGTATTCGGCTATGTTGGCAGCAATTAGGGCTCCTACAAACATGAATGATAAGGTGCCGATGATCATCAGCGCATGTTTTTTTGATTTAATCATGTGGCCAAAGGTAAAAATGCTCGCTATTGGGATTAAAAGGATCATCACCGTCTGAAGAATATTTGTAAGCTGCGTTGGGTTTTCAAAGGGATGGGCGCTATTTGCATTAAAAAATCCTCCACCATTGGATCCAAGTTGTTTGATCGCCTCAAATGAGGCGACAGGTCCTAATGGGATTGTCTGCGTATCGCCTTGCACCGTTTCTACCTTTGGATAGGGATTAAATGTCTGAACAACTCCTTGTGTGACGAAGATGGCAGCTATGAGAATAGAGAGAGGGAGTAAAATATAAAAAACTCCCCTGATCATGTCGACAAAAAAATTGCCGACAGTTTCGCTAGTTTGCCTTGTAATCCCCCGTATTAAGGCCACCATCACGCTAAGACCTGTGGCTGCACTTAAGAAATTTTGGACGCCAAGAGAGAGCATTTGCGACAGGTAGCTAAGAGTCGTCTCACCTGAATAGGCTTGAAGATTGGTATTAGTGACAAAGCTAATTGCAATATTAAGAGCGAGTGGCCATGAGGGGGCCGTAAAATGCTCCGGGTTTAAGGGAAGATACCATTGCAGCCGTAAAAGTGCAATGACGCTTAAGATGCCAATGAAATTAAAGCACAGAAGTTTCATCAGATACTGCTCTGCGCTCATTTCCTTATCTTTGTCAATCCCGGATAAGGTGTAGATAAAGTTTTCTATTTTTTTTAAGAAAGCAGGGAAGAACTCTCCTTCTTTATGAGTGAATACTTTGGCGATATAGACTCCAAGCAATGGAGTAAAAATTGCGAGGAGAAAAAAACAGGTAATCACTTGAGCTGAGGCGGAAATGGTCATGAAATGCATCTATTAAAATTTTTCTGGATACATGAGGCTATAGATAAGGTAGCCCAAAATAAAAAGAGATAAGACTCCAACTAGCTGAAAACCTACTGTCACACTACGCCCCATGTTTTCCCCTATCCTATGCAATGTAAATTATTATTTCAATAACAAACCACAAAGAGGTAAAAGTGGAGAAAAAATGCAGCCTACTTCTTTTGCCGTTTGCGGATATCATAAGGGTTAGCAACAGGGTGTATGTAGGATGAGCTGGTGATGGGTAGACAATTCTGTTTTCCTAAGGCATATAGTCAGATCCTTACCAAAACGGGGAATTCAAGTCTCGTACAACACTGAGGCAGTGAATCAGTACATTAAGCGCTAACGATCCACAACACCTAGCCTACAATGGATCGAATGATAATAGGTGAACAGAAATAACGCTTTAAACCCTCACGCCAATGCATGGCGTGCACGTGATCCCATTTTTTTTCTAAAGGATCGTTCGAAAGACAGATGGCTTCGCAGCTGGGAAAATCTTGTGTCAGCTTCAAAAATGAAGAAATCGCTTCCTTGCTTATATCTGAGGTGCTCTTAATCTCTATAAACAAAAGATCCTTTCCCGGTCGCTCTACAATCAAATCGACTTCTACATCGTCTTTTGTTCGAAGATAGCTAAATCGATAATCTTCAAAATAATAACTACTCAGTTTCAAACATTCCAAGATAACAAAATGCTCAAAAGCGTCTCCATAGGCAGAGGTTCCAGGCTGAAGCTGGATGGATAAACGACGGCTTAAAGCACGAGTAACTCCTGTGTCGAAAAAATAAAATTTGGGTTTACTACTCAATCTTTTGCGAAATGAATGTTGAAACCCTTCTAGCAAATAGCCGAGCATGGTATCTTCTAAAATTGTGTAATATTTCTCTACAGTTTTGTGGTCAACGCCAACATCGTAAGCAATTTTTGAATAATTGACGATTTTTCCATTCATTTGTGCCGCAACTTCAAGAAATTTTCGAAACGGATCGAGCTCTCTCACAAAGTGCTCTTCCCAAACCTCCTCTTTAAGATATGTATAGGCATACGTCTGAAGGTATTTTCGACAAAAACTATCTTGTTTATATTCAAGGATTTTTGGGAGCATCCCCCACTGTAAATGATTATCGAGATTGAAGTCGCCCTCGAATTCAAAAACAGTTAAAGGGTGAAGATAATAGACAAACGCCCGACCTGCAAGCATATTGGCTCCCCCTCTTTTAAGTTTACGAGCACTTGACCCCGTAAGGATAAAATATTTGTCCGTTGATTCTATCAATTGATGCACGATATCAAGAAGTTTAGGGATCTTTTGTACTTCATCAATAATGACATGCGTTTTTTCTTTGGGTAAAGCAAGCACTATATCTTTTAATTCATCAGGGTTTCGTGAAAATTTCTCCTCGTATTTGGCTTCTAAAAGATCAAAAATAATGCAGGATTCATGATCAAATTGTTTTCTCACAAGCGTGCTTTTCCCCGCTCCTCGCGGGCCTAGAAGAAAAAAACTGTGGTTCTTTGGCAACTG
>JABDAE010000016.1 GCA_013289325.1 Chlamydiota bacterium | reverse complement strand
TTTGAAAAGTCAGGTCGTGGTAGACAAGAAGACTCATTTTGAACTCAACGCAGAGACGGAGAGTCGGAGAGACGCGGAGAAACAGGCTATAAGCCATTGACTACCCTACACCATCCATCTATAAGTAGGTCAAAACTTGGGCTTTATGAACAGCTAACACAGTTTCTGTAGCTTTTACTTCGATGATAACTTTATGATCCACAAGTATGTCAAGACGCATTGGATCACGAAGTTTACAATTCTTATACATGACTGGTATCTGCACTTGTGATAACACTGGAATGTTACGAAGCCTTAGCTCTGACAACAAATTTTCAATTATCTCTGCGTCTCTCCGGCTCACCGCCTCTGCGTTAGTCATAAAATACCTCGATCTTTTTGGATATTGTTCTCATTTTTTTGTTCTTGAAAGAGGAGAGTATGCTGAAAACTTTAATTACGCAAGAGGTCTATTTTTCAACCAGGTGTATACACATGCTTTCAAAATTTTGTAGCAAATTTGCACAAAAATCCCAAATTTTATCAACCAAAGCGAGTTTCGAAAGAAGTCTAATAAAAAAAATCAACTCAAAACATTTTTTTTAACGAAAATCCCAATAAATCTTGTAGTTTTTTGTTGATGTTTTATGTATAGCTAAGCAAAATGTTGTGTGTGATCTGTAAATTGTTTTAAAATATTAAAAAAATAGACTTAACATGCCGATAAATATCACAGTCAATTCATGTCAAGAATGTGTAGTACAATTAGGAACATTATCGACTCGCGGCTTTGCAGAAACAGCAAAGTCCGTAATAGAAAAGAATGGGGTTCGCTATCAAGCCATCACCTTGCAAAATCCACACACGTTTTCTAAATGGACTCTTTGCTTTAAGATCGCCTTTTACTCTGCCATGAAAATTTTTAATCGCGCTTCTTATGCGCGTAAACTCAATGAAGCTAAATGCGCTTGGAGGGAAAAACAGGTAAGTTACGTATTTACTTATCCATTAACTGCTGATACATCGTCAGCTGTATCTGGGAAAGGGATCCCACAAGTAGGCGTAAGCGCAACAGCTGCAAGCGCTCAAGCCATTGCAAGAGCCGCTTTTGGCTGGGATAGTTTAGTAGAAAAAGCGTTAACGCAGCCTATTCCCACACACAATAATCGCATTGCCACTCTTGGACAAACTGATGAGATCAGGGGGCAAATCGTCAAGCAAGCAAAAGAAACCCACCCCATTTTACACGCTAAAGTATGGGCATTTATTGATAAATTTCTAGACTTAAAAAGAATGTTAGGAACAAAGGTAGAAGAAAAGCTGTACAGCACCATGACAAAAGAAGACTTTGTGCAGCGCCTTCTCGAAAAGCGCCCCTACACTTTTTGGAAGCAATCCGATGATGTGAAATTACAAAACGGAAAACAAATTGACAATGCCACTCAATTATTTGATGAGATAAAAGATGCGCCTCTTACTGCAGAAATAAATCTTAAGGATTATCTGTCTTACGATGAGATGCAACTCGCCGCTTATCTCGGTGTTTCTACACCTACATTTTTTATCAACAACGGAAATCGCCATAATATGTCTTTAACTGATGCCTTGTCGTTTGAAAAATCCGGGGTGTATGTCGGCATGGTCGGCGCAAGATTTGAAAGGCCAAATCATATGGAAGATTGTCATATGATAGTCAGACCTGATAGGGACTCAAGCAACGACTTAAACCGTTTATGGGGAGAGTTTATATTTAGCTTGCAATTTTGCCGCCTTCCCTCATACAAAGAAGCGAGTGCAGAATATAAAGCAAACAAGGGAAGGTATATTCAATTGCAGGACAACTTGGGAAATCCCGTTTACTTTGATACATTAGTCTATAGGCTAGCGATGACCCTTCGCCTAGAAGCCTTTCTCTTAGATGCCAATGCAAGAGCACAAAAAGAAGGTAAACTTGCCTACTTGCACCTGGTAGCCCTTGGATGCGGGGAATGGAGTCATGTGGAGGGGACTCATTTAGCATACGCTTTTCAAAACATACAAGTTGGAATTTATTATGAACTTTTACAAAAACATAAACTTGCAAATATTGGCACCTTGAATTTTAGCCGGTTTGATCAGATGGACAAGATATATCAACTTAAACAACTGCATGTCGAGGGAGCCAAAAGAGCCATCGAAATTGAATTTTCTAAGAGAAACCCGGCAGATACACTAGAAGGCAAAGATCAAAAAAAACTGCTGATCGCCATGTATGAGTGCAATAGCAACAGCTATCCAGGTAATGAATTTTGGATAAATGTTTTGAATACCTCAGGAGACTCTGCGGCAGCCTCTTGTTCGACTATTGCCGAGCTGCAAAACCCTTTGGTCAATCCTTATGTATCGGGAGATAACGTTGCAGTATATAGTCCTTCCAGTTGAAAGCTAGAACAAAAATTATATCTGTTCAAGTATGACACTATCTCTTTGACCGATATCGATAGATGTTAACTCTGCTTTTTTGACATCTCCATCATTACAACAGTACCATTGTCCGTCCTTATTGATATAGGCGATGTAATGCCCTGGAACCTCCCTCACCCAGCTGACAATTCGATAGGGCAAATCCTTTCCATTAGGAGTTGAAAATATCAAAGGATTCGCAAGGTTGCATGTAATTGTATCATCCAAGGTTAAAGCAATCAAACGCAAGTCTTTTTTAGCGGCACAATCTAGCTGTGTTTCAGAAGGATGCAAAGGGAGGATAGGACTTAACCATTCACTTTTACCTACCCTCTTATGATAAAAATCATCAAAAACATTCTCTAGCATAGAAAATGTTTCGCTAGAGTTTGATGCACTTCCAATTTTTTTAAACTTTGGGTTGCGTGTAATCGCAAGATGATGAAGTTCTTTAGTCGCTTTTTCAAGACCCTTCGAATTTCCCTGTTTTCTTTGTTCAATTACATGGATGAGGGCTTCTTGAATATTTTTTCGATTGTTGAGTTCTTCGTCAGTTTCTGGTCGGGTGATAGCGATCCATCTTGAATAGCGATCATTCTTGAATTCTCTTTCGACAGTTAGGTGAGCCATGTTGCGTACAAGGGGCTTCCGAATAAGTTCCTCAGCATTTTTATGTGCCAAAACAGCTTGAAGAGGGGTGCTAAACCAGCAAGAAGCACCATAATTGTTAAAACCGATGGGAGGTCTGTGATTGGGATGAGAGGAGTGATGTCCCTTTTGCTTTTGTGAGGTAACAATGACTTTTTCAAAAATGGCCACAATAGCCCCAATGACAGGAAGGAGTTCTACAATACCTAAAACAATATGAGTCGCTGACTGCCCTTTAGTGCTGGATTTAACTAATTCAAAATGCCGCTTGGAATAACTTACCCCTGAAATTGATAGTATATTGGCAATCCAATTATCTGCATATAGTTTGTATCCATGCGGATGGGTAGATAATGACATGAACAAATCCCTTGGTTTGCAATTTTTTGTTTTTCTCTAACCGTGATACCAAAAAAATATTAAGTTTTTATTAAAGAAAACTTTGCCTTCAAATTGGAAATGTTGCTGATAATCTAGACATCCACTCCTTATACTAGACCTCTCCTAAATAATTAAGAATTTTATTTTTGTAATCACCAAATTCTGTTGAATTGTATGAACTATAGTTTAAATTCTTGTAAAAACTTGTGATTTTGGTAAAGTAATCACGAGCCTTTTCCTTGTCTTCAAATTGATATGTTCTATCTACAATGCTCTTTAGGAGATGAAAACTTTCAACTTGCCGTTCAAGTGGCATGGAGATATCGATTGGATCATAAGCATCTTGTTGCAAATAGACCATATCAATCATCACAGCTTTTTGCCAATCTGTATAATCTTCGATTGTGATCCCCTCTTCTCCGGTCACTTGCATCATCTGGTAAATAGAGTCGCCTTTCACAAGCATTTCCTGCATTATTTTTACATGCCGTGTCCAATTCGCATCTAAATATTTAGAAAACCAACTTTCCAGCTGTTCAATATAACGAGACCATGAGATCAAAGGGTCAATGGCGGGATAAAAACGACCATAGGCCCTTTCAGAAGATAGCCCAAGAAAATTTTTAACTGTAGCTAAAGTCGCTTGTGTAACGGGTTCATCAAAATTACCACCGGCTGGAGAGACAGTCCCAATCATGGTTAATGTGCCAATAGAACCATCCGTTGTTTTGATGACGCCAGCGCGTTCATAAACATTTTTTATAGAAGATTCCAAATAGGCCGGAAACGCTTCTTCTCCAGGAATCTCTTCCATCCGCCCAGAAGTTTCGCGCATCGCTTGTGCCCAACGCGAGGTGGAATCTGCAATCACCAAGACATTGTAACCCATTTGCCTATAGTATTCACCGATAGTAATTCCTGTATAAATAGAGGATTCTCTTGCCGCTACAGGCATTGAAGATATGTTGCAGATAATTACCGTTCGATCCATTAAGGTCCCACCTGTTTTAGGATCGGGCATGCAAGGATATTCCTGAATTGTTTCCACCACCTCTCCTGCGCGTTCACCGCACGCTACGATAATAACGATGTCCACAGTAGAGTATCTTGCTATCAAACTTTGTAACACCGTTTTACCTGCACCAAAAGGGCCTGGAATGCAGGCGGTGCCTCCAAGAGCGATTGGAAAAAAAGTATCAATAATTCGCACCGTTGTCGTCATGGGTTCTACAGGATAGCAGCGCTCAACAATGCGTCTTCGAAGCATAAGTTCGGGGATAGGCCGGCGGATTGGCCATCTTTGATACATTTTTATATCCTTTTCTACCCCCATTGAATTACGGATCCTGGCAATGGGAGTATCTAAAGAAAAATTTCCTTGCTGAATTGATAAAATCTCAACATTGCCTACCTCATCAAATGGAATCATGATTTTGTGTAAGATATGACCCTCTTGAACCGTGCCCACAGCTTGACCTGCGATAAGCTTATCACCCATAGAAACAGAAGGTGTAAATTGCCATTTTTTCTCTTGGTTAAGAGGAAAGATATCTACCCCGCGCGGCAGAAAAAAACCATGCTTTTTGGCAATTTCGTGCAAGGGATTCTCTAAGCCGTCGAATACTTGCCCCAATAATCCGGGTCCAAGCACTGCCGAAAGCATTTGCCCTGTTAATTCGACATTATCTCCAACACGCACTCCATCCGTATCTTCAAAAACTTGCATATCGGCAAAAGAGCCGCGTATTCTCAAAACTTCTGCCATGATACGCTGCTTTCCTAAACAGATATGCCCCACTTCATTTTTCCTAATTGGAAGACCTTGAGTTTCGATAGTAATCATACTATCAAGAACTGATGCCACTTTTGCAATTCTAGGCTTTTCTATCAACTCGCTATTCCTATTCATTAATCGTCTCCAAAACAAGTTCATCAAATCTAGCTTTTGCTTCTTCTATATTATATGACAGCCATTGTTGGAGGATATCCCACTTTAATAGATAAGCCACCACGACTTCAAAGCCAAAATAATTTTTAATCAGCATAAATTCCAATTTGTTCCATATTAGGTTAAAGAGTAGATATTCGAGCTTGAGCAATTCACCTTCATGTAAATAGTTTTCAGCCTGAACAATCCAAGGGTAAGTCGATTGCAATCTAAAAAAAGGTTTATCCCAGTTTTGCTCAATGTGCGAAACAAGAGGGCCAACTCCCCAAAGCTCTCCTGGAGTAGAACGCAATAAACCTTTTTCGCGGCGTCTTAACGCCGTCATCATTGTCTTCTGATTGATCGACAATTCAAACAAGGGTTTTAAGAGTTTCGATTCAAAAATCTGTTTCGCTCCTCGATGATAAATTGAGAGGATTTCAGCATCTGTTCTTCCTACTGGCTGTCTTGACCATGCGATGAACTCTGCTACTATCTCCACAAGCTTTATGTCCTCTGCATCCAGCATTTTGAGGCGTTGCATCAAGCGCTCCCTTGTGATCGGAAGACGATCGGCTTTGTCAAATCGCGGTAAATAGGGAAGACTTGTAACTAATGTATAATACCCCTTATTTTTCATTGCTATTCCTGACCTGAAACGATTTCTCTATATCTTGGGAGCAAATATTTCAAAAGCAGATTGCTGAGTGCATCATCAGTTAAATCGAGTTCTATATCTTTTCCAATCAATCTAACTTTTATACCCCCTTTAATCGATGTCGAAGATTTTAGCTCTATTCCTTCGCGAAGCATGCCATTAGTTATTCCTAAAACAAAATGTTGCATTCTTTTTTGTCCATCCTCGCTTAGATGTGTGCCGTTTTCATCTGTTTGAAATATTTTAGATGGCAGCAGAACTTCAACTTTAGAGCCTTTAGCGATTTCCTCTGTTTTTTCGCAAGCGACAGCCAAGACTAATTGTTTAATAAAATCTTTATCTTCCAATTCAAAAGAAACTAATCTCTTTAGATGAGCTGAAAAAGCTTCCCTAACTTTTGAGCGCAGAGCAATTTCTGTATCCCGAAAAGCGGTTTTGATGGCTTCATGAGACGATTTGCGCTCGACTTCAAGTTCGTGGCGAGTTTCTGATAATAGTTTATCTGCTTCACCTTGAGCTTGGGCGAGAATTAGAGAAGCTTTTTTGTGGGCACTTTTAAGGATCTGCTCACTTTGCCTTTGCCCCTCTCTTACGCCTTGATTTTTTAGCTTATCAATTAATTCCTGTACTCCGGAAGTCTCTTGGATATCATTCATCCTATGTCCCCTTTGGCAATGTGGTGATAAGAACTAAAGCAAAAACCAAAACAAAGACAGCAAACCCTTCCACAATGGCAGCTGGAGCAATAGACAAGCCGAAAACTTCCGGTTTGTTTTTGGATGTATTAATGGATGCAGCGCAACAATCTCCTTGATAAATAGCTGAAACTAATAAAGCTAATCCGGATAATGTCCCTATAGCAAATACCCCTGGACTTGAAGCCACAGTCAGTTCTCGATTAAAACTTAGCATAATGACGATCCCATAAATAATTTGAGAAGAAGGCAGAACCGAGACGCCTATGTATCGGCCATAACCGCTTTCCGTATCTAACATGGCTCCACAGGCAGCCTGACCGGCTTTTGCACAACCAATCGCGCTACCTATTCCTCCAAGTGCTGTAGGGGCAAATATCCCTATCCATCCCAATATAAGTATTATTGATTCCACTTTGACATCTCCTTTTTTGAAAAAGCTTTAAATGGCGTGCCCTCTTCTGGTAACCCCCAATTAAAAAACTCAATAAAATTTAATCGCAATCCATGAATAAACCCACTCATGAGAGAAAGAACAAAATTGATTCCATGTCCGATCAAGAGAATCAGCAATGCTAACAAAATTTTAAATCCCGACATCTCATGATAAACTTGTTTGGCCAAATCATTGAATACAGCCGCTAAAGAGGCGCTTGCAAGCCCAAGAGCAAATAGTCTTAGATAACTTAAGACATCTCCAAACATACCCGTAATTCGCGTTAATCCCATCAAGCCTTTCAAAAGTCTCTTCCACAAAGGCTTTTCAATACTGGTGAAAAAAATGACAGCGATGATTCCCGTGGCAATAAGCACAAATCCGATTGTTTTACCCATAGGGTTTTTGAAACCTAAAAATGCAACAGCTCCACCGATAAGTGCCGTCGCCCAGCCAATGCAAGCAATAGCTGTTAACGAATTTCTTTTAGAATAGGCTTGCGCGATATTTGCAATGGCGATATGGATCACACCTACCAAGATAGCCAGTTTCATCATCGCAGCATAATCACTCATGTCGATGACTTTCAAATAACTTAAGAAACTTTTTTGGGAGGGAGCCATTCCAAAATAGCTCCCGATAAGCACCCCCCATATGAAAGAAAAGAGAGTAAGAGTCAATAACACATTGCGAAATCTTTGACCTGTGACTGTTTTTCCTAGTCGCTTCCAAAAGGAGGCAAGGATAGTTCCAAGAATAATGGCATAACCTGAATCTGAGAAGATCATGGCAAAAAAAATTGCAAAAGAGAAAAAAATCGTAGTTGTGGGGTCCCATAACGAGTAACTCGGCGTCATATAAAATGAAAGTAGATCCTCTCCCCCTTTTAAAGATTCCTTGTTATTCAATAGTGTAGGAGGCTGTTGATCTCCATTGGGTTCTTCTATTTTAAGGGCTAATTCCTTTTTTTTTGTGTAATCTTTCATTTTCTCCACATCTGAGGACGGAATCCATCCTTGGATGGCAAATACAAGATGATGGTCATAAGTTTGATAAGATGCATTTGCAAGCATGGCTTGGTCTTGTAATCTGAAGAGATTTTTTTCAAATAAATCAAGCCATCTGGTTAAACTGACTCTTTCCAATTGTAGATCTTCAATCGCACATTCGATTTTGTCAAGACGCAGTTTAAGCATATCAAGAGAGTCGTTGGGCAGCTTCACTTGAGTGCCTGGCATAAATTCAGGTTCGTTTTCTGCAGCCACAACGATATAGCTAAATCGATTATCCTTTTGTACTGTTATAGCACAAATGGTTTGTAGATTGATCTTATTTCTCTCCTGATGTGGAATGATATAAAACCAAAATTTTTGACCTGCCAATTCTTTAGGATCGGGTAAGACAAAATTTCCCCAAGGAGAAAGTTCTTCAATTTTATGTTTAATAATGTCTTTTTCGTCTTGGAACTCTTCCATTTGGTGCTTATTATGTAGAACCTGTTTCTCAATAGAAACGGGGTCAAAAGATGGGCAATTGTGTATTTGTTTAAGCTTATTTGGGCAATGATTGAGATATTGCAGTGCCTTACGCCCCTTTAAGATCCCATCTACTTTCCCCTTATCTAAAGGATTGTCTGCCACATACAAGGGAGTAATATGCATACACCCTAAACTTTGAAGTTCATCAAGAATTTGCAGTTTTTCGCTTAAACAGCCATATAGAGTTATTTTTTTGAGTTGTACAATGCTCATGATGCTGTGTCCTCAAAAAAACCGGGTGAATCTTGCCTTACGTGCATAGCTTTTGCAAGTTTTGAGCGCACAACCGCATTTCTCTCAGCTTCTCCCAGGATAATTTGTATTTTTTGAATATTCTTTTTAGCAGTAGGAATTAGAATTTTTTCAAAAAGATTGACATGCTGAGTGATTCTACGGACAGCATGGCTTAACTTGTCTACTCGAAGGCCCATCACTTGTATGCGTATTCTATCTTGGGCAGCCCTTTTCAACTGCTTGATATAAGCTTCTAACCAAAAAGGAGTGGCAAGCATTGAATAATTGCGCTCTTCAAATAAGACTTCTTTCAAAAAAGGCACTTTAATTCCGACAACGCTTTGTTCTTCAATCACGGATGAGCTCACTTTTACAAGCCCTTGAAGTTCCTTATCTCTATTTGCCAGCATAGGCAAAGTTTTAGCGACACCTTCAATGATTTGCTCAGCCTCTTTTTTTAAAACGGCCATCTCACTTTTAGCGCGTGCATATTCAGCCATCAATTGAGTGCGTTTGAGATCTATGGATGGCAATAGCTTTAAATATAATTTTAAGCGTTGTTTTTCCTTTTGCAGATTTTTTTTGCCGAGTGAGGTTTTGACCATACTTCCCACATCCTATTTCTATTTTTTTGGAAAGTATTTATCTATTAAGGCTTGTTTCATAAGTAATTCATGCGGCTCAAAACACTCTGCTAAAGTTACCCAGGAAAGATCTAATGCTTGAATCAATGGCAAAGAAACATGGATATCCATAAATCTTTTTCGAAAAAGAGCGCTAAATTTAAGGAGTTTTTTGTCAAACTCGGAAAGCTCAAATGCCATCGCCTGTTTTTTTGCAGCTTCGGTTGCATTAGCGTAAAAACGAATCATCGTATTCATAATCTGAGAGTGATCTTCACGCGTCACTTTCCCAATGACGTGTTGTTTCAACCTCGACAAAGATCCAAAAGGATCAATATAACCATCGTGAAGATAATATTGCCCTTCTGTAATAAATCCCGTGTTATCCGGTACGGGATGGGTGACATCGTTTCCTGGCATCGTTGTCACAGACAATATAGTGACGGAACCAGCATCTTTAAAGTCGCACGCCTTTTCATAGCGCCTTGCTAATTGCGTATAAAGATCGCCCATATATCCCCGAATAGCCGGAATGCGTTCCAATGCAATACCAATTTCCTTCATCGCATCTGCATAGGCTGTCATATCGGTTAGTAAAACCAAAACGCGTTTACCCTGTTCAACTGCAAACTTTTCAGCAACGGCAAGAGCCATATCAGGGACTAACAATCTTTCTACAATTGGATCTGAAGCCTGATTTACAAACATCACAGTTTTATGAAACATCCCATGGTCTTCAAATGCTGTTTTGAAGAAATAGTAATCGTCGAAAATAAGCCCGAGACCTCCAAAAACAACAATATCTGCATTCGCTTGAAATCCTATGCGAGCGAGCAATTGGTTGAAGGGCTCTCCTGCTACTGAGAAAATAGGGATTTTTTGACTTTCAACGAGGCAATTGAAAAGATCGATCATGGGCACATTTGTTTCGATCATTTTGCCCGGCATCACCCTCATGACAGGATTAACAGTTGGCCCAGCTACTGCAATTTTGGGATCCGCTGTTAGGTCAGGCCCATTATCTAATGGCTCGCCGTTTCCGCGAAAAATTCTTCCAAGAATGTTATCCGAGTATGTCACATCTAAGGATTTTCCAAGAAATCCCACTTTGGCATCTGTTGAAATGCCTTTACAGCCTTCAAATATCTGTAAAGTGACGATGTCATGATCTAAGCCTACAACTCTTGCAAGCGAATTCATTCCATCATTATTTTCCACCAAAGCAAGTTCGCCAAATGCGGCATGTTTAGCCCTAACGCGTAGAGTATCGCCAACAATTTCTAAAATACGCGTATGACGAACAAGTTCTGAAATCATGATTAAAAGGTCCTTTATTTTTTTCAACTTCCCTGCCCCTTCTTGTAAACAAAGCAAGGTTTTAATTGCAAAGAATATGTGGTAAACATATTTTGAAGTGTATTATTTTATGCTAACAGAGAAACGCATGCGCTGGATATTGTTAACTCTATTATTCTTAGCTTCTTGTGAAAAAGAAGTGGTCACTAAATCCGTTCGTCCGGTGAAAACTATTCAAGTCAGCAAAACCCCTTCTGTAGATAATCAACTCATCTTTCCCGGATCATTGCGGGCTTTCAAACGCGCCGACCTCTCCTTTCGTGTGGATGGAACTGTTATCTTGCGCGATATTACTGTTGGACACAGGGCAGCCAAAGGTGAGATTTTAATTCAATTAGATCCTCGGGAATATGAAATTGCTCTGCAAAAGGCAAAAGGGAAGGTAGAAAGTTACGATGCGCAAATTAACTTTGCCCTCAATGATTATGTAAGAATGCAAAAAATTTACGAAAGAGATCCTGGAGCAATTAGCGAAAGCCTTTTGGATCGGAAACTGGAAACGAGTAATCGGCTAAAAGCCGAATTGACCATTGCCCAAGGGGATTTTGATCAAGCTGCGGATAATTTGTCTTATGCTTCTTTAAAAGCGCCTTTTGATGGAATTATAGCGGCTATTTATGTTGAAAACTACGAACAAGTGCGTGCAAAACAGGTCGTATTGCGTTTTTTGGATATCGCAGATCGAGAAATGGAAATCAATGTTCCGGAAAAGTATATCAACGCTCTCCTTGAAGGAAAAGATCAACTGCAATTTGAAGTTCGCTTAGATGCTTTTCCCAATATAGTCCTTCATGCATCGATCAAAGAAATTGGAACGGAAGCTTCTAATACGACACAGACCTATCCTGTCACCCTAAGTTTACAAAAAGTTCCAGACGAACTTTCCCTTTTGGCAGGTATGAGCGGTAGAGCTTTTCTTGTAAGACCAAGTGAAAATTTAAGCCATACATTCAAAATCCCAAAATCAGCGATTTTTACCGATAATGGACGTACTACTTATGTATGGGTAGTTAATCCAAACACTCAAACAGTTCACAAGAAGGCCCTCAAAATAGATGAAAGCAATAAAGAGAATACCATTATCGTTCTAGAAGGACTCTTTAATGGAGAGAGAATAGTCACAGCTGGCACAAGTTTTTTAATTGAAGGGCAACAAGTTAAGCTTGACGAGGAGCTATCCAAACCATGAGAAAACTCGTTGAGTTTGGCCTGCAATACAAAGCTGTCATGTTATTGATCACGGTCATTATCGCAATTGGTGGAATTTTTAGTTTCTTTTCTCTTGGACGGCTAGAAGACCCTCCATTTAGTGTAAAGTCCGCTTTAGTGATCACGCAATATCCAGGGGCAACTCCAGAAGAAGTCGAACAAGAAGTCACTGATCGCCTTGAAACTGCTATTCATCAGATGCCACAAATAAAGCACATCTATTCGATGTCGCGTGATGGGCTTTCTTATATTAAAGTAGATATCAAAGACCGCTACTGGGCAAAAGATTTGCCTCAGGTATGGGATGAATTGCGCAGAAAAATCAACGACGCTGCTTCCTCTTTACCCCCTGGAGTTGATGCACCAAGGGTTGTGGATGACTTTGGATTTGTTTTTGGTTTTTTACTCGCCATAACAGGCGATGGGTTTAGTTACGCTGAATTAGAAGACGTCGCAGAAAAAATACAAAAACAGCTCTATCTGGTGCCCAATATTGCGCGTATTGATTTATGGGGAGCCCAGCAAAGAGTGATCAATTTAGGGATCTCTAACCAAAAATTATCTGAATTACGCCTATCTCCTCAAACTATTCAAAGCTTGCTTCTTAAGCAAAATATGGTTGTCGATGCAGGAAACGTGGATCAAGGAGAGATTCGCTATCCAATGCATCTTTCAGGAGAATTTAAAAAACCCCTTGAAATTGAAGAGTTAATTATTCAACCACGAACGAATGATCTCATTCAAGATGCTCTTGTAAAACAGAAAGCAAAAAAAAATAATGAAAATTCATTTGTGCAAGAAATTGAGAAAAATGAAAAAAATAAGTTTTCTTTAGGTGATATCGCGACAGTTTCCGTAGGTTACCAAGATCCACCAATAAAAATAATGAAATTTAATGGGACCCCTGCAATTGGCATTCAAATTGCAGGAACAGAAGATAGTAATATCGTAGAAGTAGGGCGACAAATTGATGAACAGCTACACAAAGTGCAAAGTGAGCTTCCTATTGGGATCGAATTGCACAAGATTTCTTGGCAATCGACAATAGTCCAAGAATCGATATCGGGCTTTGTTTTAAGTATGATTGAATCGATTGTAATCGTTTTGATTGTATTGCTCATTCCAAGTGGAATCCGCATGGGAGGAATCATTGGATTAGACCTTGTCCTTACCATTCTCGCCACTTTCCTCTATATGTATTTCATGAAAATACCACTAGAACGCATGTCTTTAGGAGCATTGATTATTGCAATGGGAATGATGGTTGATAACTCTATTGTGGTTGCAGATGGAATTGCAGTCAACTTGCGCAAAGGAATGGATAGATTTCAAGCAGCAGTGACAGCGACAGCAACGCCCGCTTTGCCTTTACTTGCAGCTACGATCATTGCAGTCATGTCTTTTTACCCCATCTATGCCTCTGAAGGCTCAACGGGAGAATATTGCCGCACATTGTTTGTCGTTGTGGGAATATCTTTAATGATAAGCTGGTTTATCGCTCTTTTGATGACTCCTCAACAGTGTCTTTGGTTCCTTGATAGTAAAAAACAAGGTACTGAGACAGATGAGTTTAATACCCCCTTTTTCAAACGATTTAGAAAACTCATTGGAGGGGTCATTCATTACCGTGTGCTTTCCGTTTGCGCCCTCCTTGTTCTTTTGGTTGTCTCTTGTATTGGTTTTCAATATGTGGTCAAGCTTTTCTTTCCTAACTCAACACGGCCGCAGCTGATGGTAGATTATTGGGCACCTGCCGGAACTTCTATCCATGAGGTCGCCTCCAAGACGAATTTGATAGAAAAAAAATTCCAAGAAGATGAAATGGTAGAATCTATTTCAAGCTTTATTGGAGCTGGGCCTCCTCGATTTTATCTTCCCGTTGATCCAGAATTCATTTATCCCAACTATGGCCAATTGTTAATAAATTTTAAAAAGTATCAAGACATTGACCCCTTCATTGCAAAACACTCTCAATGGCTTCAAAATGAGTTTCCAGAGGCCTTGGTAAGGATTCGAAAATATAACGTGGGCCCAGGAGATGCTTGGAAATTCGAATTGAGAGTCTTAGGACCATACGATGTCAATCCAAGCGACCTAAGGCATATTGGATCAAGTCTATTATCAAAGATTCAAAAGACGCCACTTGGAACAGATTGGAGACTTGATATCATGAACCCTGTCAGACAACTTAAATTTGACTACGATCAGAAAAGAGCTCGCTCTGCAAATATTTCACGAGAAGACATTGCGAATGCTCTTAAACGGGGATATGATGGTTTGAATATTGGGCTCTATAGGGGAAAAAATAAGCTCTATAAGATTCAGTGGCGCAATACCGATGAAGAGAGACATTCACTATTATCACATTTAGATACCTTGCCGATTAGGGGAGAAAATAATGTTTCATCTATCCCTCTTTCACAAGTCAGCGATCAGACAGATTTCCGGTGGGAAGAGCCCTATATTCTTCGTTGGGATAGGCAACGACAAGTCGCTATCCAAGGCTCTCCTATCCTTACATCAACTTTTGTGGATTTAAAAGAAAGCGTATCGAAAGAAATCAATCATTACCCTTTGCCTAAAGGTTTTAGTTTATTTTGGGATGGAGAAGAAGATAGCAGTAAAACAGCTCAGCAACAACTTCTTCCAGGAGTGGTTCCTGCCATTATTGTGATCTTATTATGCCTTGTCATCACATTCAATGAGTTCAGACCTATCGCTGTCATTCTTTTTACGATTCCGTTTGCGATCATTGGGATAACCGGAGGACTACTCCTTTTTGATGTGCCTTTCGGATTTATGGCACTTCTTGGATCGATGAGTCTTGCTGGTATGATGAATAAAAACATTGTCGTCCTTCTCGACGCTTGCAATGAGAACCTCTCAAAAGGCATGCATCCATACAATGCAATTATTGAAGCTGCTGTATCTAGAGCAAGACCTGTAATGCTTGCAGCAGGCACAACCGTTCTTGGTGTCATTCCCCTATTGCAAGATGTCTTTTGGATTGGTTTAGCTGTTTCCATTATGGGGGGACTCGCGATAGGTTCTGTTCTCACACTCATCGCTGTACCCCTTTTTTATGCGATCATTTATCGCTTGCAGCCACCGGAAATGGGATCTAATTAATGAAAAAATTTTTAACTCGATTTTTTGGCTTCTCCTTCGAAAGCATAAGCTTTCTATTTTTACTGACAGGATGCTTTAGAGTAGGGCCTGATTTTAAATCGCCTGAAACGACCACTCAAGAGTCGTGGACGGAACAATCGCCTAAAATTACAATGGACCAAAATGTAGAAATCGGCCCCTGGTGGAACAATTACCGCGATGACACACTCAACGCTTTGATTGAGTATGCATTGCAAGAAAATTTCACTTTAGAAGCTGCCGGATATAGAATTCTTGCGGCAAGGGCAAATTTAGGATTTGCAGTTGGAGAATTCTTTCCTCAGACACAGCAATCAGAAGGATCTTTTATTAGAAAACATATTAGTGCAAATGCTCCAAATACCTCAAGCGTAGATCGCGACTTTTTAGATGGCATTTTAGGTTTGCGCATTGCCTGGGAATTAGATTTTTGGGGGCGTTTTTATCGAGGTGTGCAGGTTGCACATGGAGAATATGCTGCAACAGAAGATGATTATCTAGATCTTAAGAGAATTCTTATTTCAGACATCGTTGTAGCTTATATTCAACATAAAACATTTCAAAATCGTATAACCATTCTCGATCGAAATATCGCTATTCAATACCGCAGTAAAGAGATGGCTAAAGTGCGCTGGGAAGAAGGTTACGAATCAGAACTCGATTATGCTCAAGCAGTCACCTTATGGAAAGAAACCAGGGCTCAAAAAACAAACTTAGAAATTGAGCTTAAACGCAAGCTGACAAGTATTGCGCTGCTTGTCGGATTAACTCCTGAGGCATTTTCTTGTCATTTTACTATTAATTCAGAATCGATTAACACTCCAAAGGATGCTGTGATTGGATACCCAGCAGAAATTCTATATCAACGCAGTGACTTGCGCCGTAGTTTAGATCTTTTATACGCACAAAATGCGCGCGTAGGGATTGCCGTGAGCGATCTATTTCCACGCATTTCATTTACAGGTTTTTTGGGACTCGAATGTGGTTCTAATACCCATTCTACTGCCAATCAGATGGGAAAAAAATTCTTTAGCAACAGCAGTCTTACCTTTTTTTATGGACCAGATTTTGCTTGGCCGATCTTAAACTATGGCCGCCTTGAAAATCGCATAAAAGAACAATATGCTTTGCTTAACGAAGGAATGGCTACATATCGAAATCAAGTGCTAGAAGCTTATAAAGAAGTAGAAGACGCTTTAACCTTCTTTGTTAAATCTATAGAAGAGACGGCTGATTTGGAGCACAGTTTTAAATATGCCAAAAGATCTGTGGATATTTCGACCCTCCAATACCAAGAAGGTCTTGCCGACTACTCACGGGTTCTCAATTCTTTACAGCTTCAAGTAGCTGCTGAAGATACTTTAGCTTTATCTCAAGGTAACATAAGTCTTGCTTACGCCACCATTTTCAAATCTATTGGCGCTTTATGAATAGTTTAAGCTGCATTCGCGAAGCTAACGTAAATTTTTCTCAATTAGACTTCTTTCGAAACTAAAATCACTTCATAAGGCCGTTCAACATCGACTATTAGTCCTTTTTCTTTCATCGTTCTTATCGTTGTATCGTTTTTACCGTTGATTTTAAAAAAGTCTTTTGTTTCATATACGGCGCGCTAATTTTCGTTGCTACCTCGATTGGGGGAGGGTATTGCGTCACAAAAAGTTTACGAAAATATTTTTATCATATCAAAGATTTAAGAGGGACTTCTTTTGAGCGGGAATTGCTGAGACGACAAAAGAGTATGCTAATCTCTAATAAAACCGCTTGCCACTAAAGTTTTTCTCAGCTTCCATGGTGAGCAGTAGTTGACATGGCGTAAAGCGCTTGCCAAAGTCGTTTGTAAATGCCTTTAGCCTTCTTACAACATAATCAACCCCAAGATCATCGGCATATCTTAAAAGTCCTCCGCGATAGGGAGGAAACCCTATTCCTAGTATAAGAGCCATATCTAAGAGGGGCGCGTTTTCAACAACCTTTTCTTCAAGGCATCTCACAGCTTCGTTGATCATACTTAAAAACAAACGATCGCAAATGACCTCTTTTGCCAGTTGCATACCTGAAACAGCAGGTTTAACAAGTGTCTGCACTTTTGGATTAAATTTCCTCTTATCTTTTTCTTGGTAAGTGAAAAATCCTGCCCCGACCTTTTTGCCAAAAAGCTTCTCTTGATACATGTCATGAAGAAGCTTTGGCATTTTCATTCTCTCCCCATACGCCTCTTCAAGTATTTTACAGGCTTTATAGCAAACATCTAAGCCCACTTCATCTGCCAATACAAAAGGAGACATCGGCATGCCAAAGACTTGCATCACCTCTTCAATCGCTGTAAAGCTTATCCCCTCTTCATACATTCGCAAAGCTTCGTTCATCCCTGAAAGAAGGATGCGATTGACTAAAAACCCTGGACAATCTTTTACAACAATCGGCACTTTTCCAAGCCGTTGGCAAAGATGGACAGCTTGCGCAATCTTGTCCAAAGAGGTTTTATCGGATGTCACCACTTCGACAAGCGGCATTTTATCGGGAGGATTAAAAAAATGAAGCCCTAAAAAGCGTTCGGGATGCTTTAAATCTATGCCAATCTCTGCAAGAGTCAATGATGAGGTGTTCGTGGCAATCAGCGCATCTTTTGACACAACACTTTCCACTTGAGCTAAAATTTCCCGTTTCAAGTTAATCTCTTCAATTGCTGCCTCAATCACAAGATCTGCGTGTTTAAACCCTGAATAGTCGATCGTCCCGCTTATCTTTTGATAAAGTTGTAAAGCTTTGCCATATGTCATTTTTTTTCTTTTGATCTGACTTTGATAGGCGTGAAATATTGTCTTAAATCCTCTTGTTAAAGATGGCCAATCGACATCTTTTATTCTCACATCAATCCCTTTAAGGCTTAATACATAGGCAATTAAACTCCCCATCGTCCCAGCTCCAATCAAAGCAGCTGATTGGATAACTGCTGTCGGAATCTCCTTATAGGCCTTTTTTAATGTATCTTGAGTAAAAAATAGGCGGATGAGGTGTCTTGACTTGCTTAAGGCCTTATTTTTCTCTTGAAGAAACGTGTTAATCTCGACTTGTAATCCCTCTTCAAGAGGAAGAGAATATGTTTCCTTAATGAGCTTTAAAAGAATCAATGGAGCCAAATAGCGCCCCTTGGTTTTCTTTAAAATCTCTTGCTTTGCCTTGCAAAAGCAAATAGATCGCCATAAAGGATTGTCTTGTAAAAGATTTGAATGCTTATAGGGTGAAATTTTATTTGATAAAATTTTATCGATAAAACTATTTACCCCCTCTTCAAGAAACTCATGTGCAATCACCCCATCGACCAAGTGGATTTTTAACGCTTTTTTTGCATCGATAAGGCGCCCTCCCAAAATAAGGGGAAGTCCCGCTGCAAGTCCAACGCGCCTTACAAGGCGCTGAGAGCCACCCCATGCGGGATAAATCCCTAAGCTCACTTCCGGAAGCCCTAAGATTGTTGCAGAAGAATCTGTTGCCAATCGATAAGAGCAGCAAAGAGCAAGTTCAAGCCCTCCTCCTAGGCAGGCGCCGTGAATGAGGCAAAGTGTCTTAAACGGCATATTTTGCAGTTTATTGAAAGTACTGTGCCCTTCCATAAGCAGCTCTTTCACTTTTTCGTCGCTATCTGGTGATTCAAGTAATGGAGCGATGGAATAAAGATCGACTCCTGCAATGAACCCTTCTTCCTTGGCGCTTTGGATGATGAGTAATTTTATCCCCGTATTGTTTTTAGCTTTTTCAAGAATCTCTTCTAACTCCAGAAGAACTGGGTATGATAGGGTATTGACCTTAGAGTCCGGTAGATCAAAAACGACCCTAAAAATCCCAAACGAATCAAGTGATGTGTGAAAATATTTTCCCATTATTCTACCTCCAAAAGTACAGCTTGCCCCTGTCCTCCCCCAATACAAAGAGAGGCGATACCACGTCTTTTTTTTCTTCTTTTAAGCTCTTTAAGAATTGTAATGACAAGTCTTGCACCTGTGGCTCCAAGAGGATGTCCTAAGGCAATAGCACCTCCATTGACATTGAGTATTTCTAAATCAATTGTCCCAAGTGCCTTATTAAGACCTAATTCTTTTTGACAAAAAGTATCTAAGGAAAGGGCCTTGACACACGCGAGCACTTGCGCTGCAAAGGCTTCATTGATCTCAAATAAATCGATGTCATTTAAAGTTAGAGATGTTTTTTGCAATAATTTTGAGATGGCAAATGCTGGCCCAAGGCCCATCCTTGCAGGATCAAGTCCAACTTCTGCTGATCCAATGATAAACCCAAGCGGTTTTAAGCCAAGATTCTTTGCAACAGATTCGCGCATTAAAAGAAGAGCTGCTGCTCCATCGCTCACTTGGCTTGAGGTTCCGGCCGTCACTGTGCCTGTCAACTTGTTAAAGGCGGGCTTTAACGCTTGTAAGTGAGCGAGTTTTTGGTCGGATCGCACTCCATCGTCATGAGTTTGAAGCTTAGCTTCTTCTGATAAGGCGATAAGGGGATGCACTTCATTCAAAAATCTTCCCCCTTGTTGCGCATTAAATGCTCTTTGCTGACTTAATAAAGCAAATTGATCTTGTGCATTTCTATCGATTTTAAATTCCCTTGCTAAATTTTCAGCCGTCTCCCCCATCGAAAGCCCTGAAAGAGGATCTGCAATAGATGGAAAATCTGGCATAAGCATTTTAAGCCTGAAAGAAAGAAGAGTTGAGAGTTTTTTTTGTAACGTCTTCGCCTTAAAAAGCTGCATTAAAAAATCTTTGTAACTATCCTTGATCGCAATCGGGATATTACTCATCGATTCAGTCCCACCGGCAATGACCACATTGCACTTTTGCAAGGCAATTTTTTCCGCAGCGCTTAAGATAGCTTCAAGACCTGAGGCGCAATTTCGATTGACGGTATAGCTTGGCATCTTATCGGGAAGACCTGCTTTATAGGCAATGACTCTTGCAATATTTGCAGATTTTAAGGACTGGAAGACGTTGCCAAATATGAGCTCATCAACAATGTTTTTATCGATATCGACCTTTGCGACCAGCTCTTTGACGATATAAGCGCCAAGATCTTCTGCTTGCATCTTAGCAAGAGAGCCTCCCGCTTTACAAAAGGGTGTACGGATCCCTTCTACAATCGCTATTTTATCTTGCATAAATTTCATCTATCTCTTTGGTAAATTTCTTGATCACAGCATCTCTTTTAATTTTCATCGAAGGGGTTAAATCACCCCCTTTTACAGTCAAGGGCTCTAAAATAAAGCGAAAGGCGCGCACGCGCTCTGCTAGGTCTAAATGGCAATTGATCTCTTTCATGTGCGCATTCATTTGACTTTGAATAAATGCGCCTCTTAAAAATTCATCGTCTGTAAGATCCTCTTGGCTTTGCTCTATTTTAAGGCGTGTGAGCACATCGCGGTTGGGAAAATAAAGGGCCGAGACAAATTTTTTCTGTTCAGCGACAAGAAGCGCCATTTCAATTAAGGGGTGTTGCGTAAGGGCATTTTCTATGGGAACTGGAGATATCTTTTCGCCTCCTACTGTCTTGTAAAACTCTGATAATCTGCCACTTAAAAAGACATACCCCTCTACGTCCTGGTAACCTTTATCCCCTGTATGTAAAAAACCCTCTTCATCAATCATAAGTCCATTTTGTTTCAAGTATCCACGCATCACGAGCGGGCCTTTTATTAATATCTCACCTTGATCGGTTGTTTTCATCTCATGACCAGATAACAGGCGGCCGACAGAACCAGGTCTTGTATGGTGAGGCGTATTGACACTAAGAGGACAAGCTTCTGTCAGCCCCCATCCCTCGTAGACGGGAATTCCAATACCAGAATAAAAGCGGTGCAAAAAGCTGCTTAAGTGAGCGCCCCCTGAAATTAACATTTTCAAGTTACCCCCAAGCGCCATTCGCAATCTGCGATATACCAAACGATCTAATATGGGCAACAAGAGCTGTCTAAAGATTCCTTTCTTTTGCATTGCCAGATACAAGGCAAATCTTCCGATTAATTTGCTAAAAAAAGGGGCATGTGCCACTTTTTCGCTCATGCTGCTATGTACCCTTTGAAGCAGGCGCGGCACGACAGCCATCATCGTCGGCTGCACCTCTTGACACACCTTTGCAAGATTTTTATAATCACTCGTGTAATAGATGCTAACGCCGTTGTATAACATCCAGAAATTAAAACAATGTCCAAAGACATGTTCAAGCGGTAATATACTTAAATAGCGATCATTGGCACCGTCCCAAGAAAAGCCGTCAAAATCTAAGCTAAAGCATACATTTTCGTGTGTGAGCTCAACGCCCTTAGGCTCGCCTGTACTTCCGCTTGTGTAGATGATCGAAGCGATATCTTCAGGGCGTATTGAAAGAAGTAATCTAGAAAAGCTTTCAGGATCTTTTTCAAAAGCCATTTGTCCCTTCGATAAAAGACTTTGCAAGGGGGTCACATTCGTTGGTAAAACTGCCTTCATATCAAGAGATACAATTGTGCTAAATGAAGAATCTTTTACCATCTTATATAATAAAGGATCGCTAACCTCCGTAAAGATGATTTTACTTTCAGTTTCTTTGACTTCATATTTAAAATGTTCATCTGAAATAGTCGTAAAAATCGGGACGCTAATTCCTTGAGATAGAGCAATTGCGATATCAGCTGCCATCCAATAAGGAGACGTATGGGCATAAATGACAACTGCCTCTCCCGGTTTTAGGCCAATCTCTTTTAGTCCCAAAGCGAGAAATTTCACCATCTGCATAAACTCTTTAGATGAGATCGCTTGCCATTGTCCACCTACACCCCTAACATTAAGAGCTTTAGGATTTGTGGGTTGCAGTTCTATTTGCTTAAATAATTCAGCGTATGTGCGACATTTTGGCATGGGGCTCTCCTCTTCAATCTTCATATAGCACAATCTGCAAATATTGGGATAGTGAATGTCTAGCCATTCCCGCTAAAAATTGCAGCCTTTCGAGGCTGACAATAGACTTCTTTCGAAACTGGAATCCCGTGCCTCTGCCTGTGCCCGTGCCTCCATCCTATTACCCATATGTGTACTATCGCTGCTACCGCAGCTTGATTATCAACTACTTGCAACCCCACATTCCACGTCGCTTCGCTCCGTTTCATGCGGGGCTATCACACTTTGGTCACTGCCGTGACCAGCGGCGGCAGCCGCTTTCAGTGCAGCAGCCCCGCATGAAACGGAGCGAAGCGACGTGGAATGTGGGGTAGAAGCGAAATAAAATTAGAGCTGCAGCAGCAGCGATAGAAAAGATATGGGTAATAGGATGGGTATTGCGTCACCCTAAAAACGGCAGTTGCAGACGCTAAAAAAGTAGAATAAATCTTGTAAAAACGTGTCGCATGATAAATGCAAGAAGAGTAGATTTGAGTAATGGAACAAGTTGAACATTTAAACCTGCCCCATTTACTTTTAGATGTCGGAAACACAAAAATTGGCGCCGCCATTTTTTTGGATGGAAAAATGCTTTCCACATTTAGATCGATTCATAAAGGAGCTACATCTTCATCTCATTGGCAACATGAATTAATCGACTATTTAAGGCCATATAGTTCCTTACAACACGCGCTTATTGCATCCGTTGTACCATCTCTTAACGATTGCCTTATTGCATGCCTAAAGCGCTTAAAGTTACACGTGCGCTTTGTAGAAGAGATTCCTTGCAGTATTAAAACCAGCTGCCAGCACGTTGGCGCCGATCGACTTGCCGATATTTATGGCATGAGAGAGCGATATCTTGGCAATTGCATCTCCATTTCACTTGGTACTGCTTTAGTCTTTAACGTCATTAAAAACGCGCAGTTTTGTGGGGGCGCAATCGCTCCCGGATTTGGGATTGCCTCACTTGCTTTGGCCAACACTTGCGCCCTTTTATCTACTTTGGACCCTTATGAAATAAAGCGTCCATCTGTTGTTTGTGGGAAAGACACCGTCAGCAATATTCAAAGTGGCATTTACTATGGAACACTCGGCATGATCGAGAAGATTATCAAAGAGCTAAAAAATGAATGCTTTAATCATGAATCGATAAAGGTTATAATGACAGGGGGTGTATTTGCCGATCACTCCCCCTCTTCCTTAGGAAATCAGTTAAAAGAAGACTTAAAGCACATCGTAGATGGATTTGATGAGCACTTAACACTCATCGGCCTTAACGCCATGTATAAAGAAAATAGGCATTTATTTTTAGGTAAAAACACATGATGATCACGGCACAAAAGGAAGGGGTTTTAATCGACTTTTTAACCCTTTTAAGCCCTTTAAGCTCCAAAACAACATTAAGATCTTGGGTTAAAGAAGGAAGAATTCTTGTAAATGGCGCCTTAGCCAATCGCGCTGACATGCCTATTTTTCCGGGCCAAAAAATTGAGCTTGGCAAAAAAATTGAATTAATTGGCAATCGACTTCGCGTCGTTTACCAAGACTCACATCTCATTGCCATTGAAAAACCGGCAGGGCTTCTTAGCGTATCAACCGCTTTTCAAAAAACAGATACGGCGCACGCGATGCTCAAAAGGCACTTTTCTCCAAGAAAAATTTTTGTAGTCCATCGACTCGATCAGGACACATCGGGAGTGATGCTTTTCGCCCTCTCTGATGAGGGATATCGGGGGTTAAAGAGGTGCTTTGCAGCGCACGACATCGAACGTACCTACATTGCGATCGTAGAAGGAAAACCCGACAAAGAAAAGGGAACATGGGAGTCATATCTTGCAGAAGACCCACTTTATCGCGTCTATTCTACCTCAGATCCCAATGAAGGAGAGCTTGCGATCACCCATTATGAAGTCATAGGAGAAACAGCGACGAATGCAAGACTAAAACTAAAGCTTGAGACGGGCAAAAAAAACCAAATCAGGGTCCATTGTCAAGACCATGGCACGCCCATTGTCGGGGATAAAAAATATGGCGCTGTGACAGACCCATTAAACCGCCTTTGTCTCCATGCCGCCTTTCTTGGCTTAGACCACCCTATTACGAGCAAGCCATTAAAGTTTGTATCTCCCCCGCCTTTAGGCTTTGATCGACTAGCGCCAGAAATGAAAAGATAAAAAAATCCGGCAGTTGAAAACGGTCCAACTTGCCGGAATTTTTAGGTTTAAACGTATTCAGATTGCTGTGTTTGCGCTTGCTTAGCAGCTTGTTTTGCTAAGGCTTTTGCTTCCTTTTGGCTCTTATGTAAAGCCTTGGCATCGGACCACGTTTTATCAAAGTCCTCTTTCCGCTTTTGACGTCCAAGATAATAATCGTAAATATCGTTGATTGAACCTTTAAAGGCAGGCTTGTAAACAACCTTTGTCAAAGCTAAGGGAACAGTCAGTAGCGCAACGCCTAAATCCACCCACTCATCAGCATAGCGTTTAAAGACCTCTTTTGTCGCTCCCTTTACATTGTAAACATAGCGGTTTGCTGCTAAAAAGTACCCAGCCGCTTTTGGCAAAATAATGAGCGTATTAAAGGCTACTCGGAAAACTCTTGCAGTTATTGTAAAGACACTAAAAATTGTCCCTGCCATCAAAGACTTCATTCTGGTAAATCCAGGTGACATTACTCTAAAAGATCTTGGCACATTCTTCCATGATTTTTCCATGGTACTCTGCCCAGCACAATCCTGTGGACATGCTTGCAGCACACCCCCATGTGCCGTTGTATCAACAGCACGTGCAGCAGCAGCGCACCCAGCGCCACCTGTGGCAAGAGGCACGACGCTAGCGCCGCCACTACCCCCAGTAGCTCTGTAAGCTGCTGCTGTTCTTAGGCGAGCATACTGAGCAGCGTCCATGTATTCATCATCTAAACAATATCCGCCAGCACCCGCCGCATAATCACCTGATCCGCCAGCACCGGCCGCATAACCACCTAGTACCCCTGCAACTCCTGGTAAAGCTCCACTCATCGTATTTCTCCTTAATTTAGTCTTTTAATTATTATTAATTTTTGGCTGTTTTAGCAGCATTTTTAGCCATTTTAGCAACTTTTTCAGCCGCCATCTTTGCATCAAATTGCGCTTTTGCAGCGCTCCATTCTTTGTCAAACTGATCTTTTCTTTCTTGACGCTTGTGATAACAAGAAAGAATTTTTTCGATCGAATTGGTATAGGCTCTTGGATTCACAATTTTACATAGGGCAAATCCTGCAGCAAGGAATGTGACTTTTAAGTCTTTCCACTCTTCGGCATAACGGGTGAATACTTCCGTTGCAGCGCCCTTGATATTGAAGAATTGAGGACCTGAAAATGTTTTATACCAAGCGGCTTTGGGAAGAACGATAATCGTATTAAACGCAATCCTCACAACCCTTGCAGCTAATGTAACGACGGTGTCGATAGTGGCGGCTTTTAGCGCTTTAAATCGCAAATCCCATCGTTTTGAGTGCCCCATGCTCTCACGACGTATCGCCTCCACTTGTATTTCGACCACCTTTCGAAAGGATTTAGGCATTGTAGGCAGTTCGGATTGAAGGCTACCCAGAGATGCAATTAGCAACTTAGTTGGATCTTGAGCATCAGGTAGATGGAAATCTAATAGATGTAAGCCCGGGCCGCCAGCATACAACATCATCTTCGGGGCATAATCTTGGACAAGACTTCCCTGCAATTTTTTGTCTGTCCACACATGATCCATAGGATTAAATGCAGCGCTTCCTGCAGCAGAAGTGCCTAAAGACGGGCTTTCCATTGCACTTGCAATGCCGTATTGATTGCGCAAGCGGTCTAAATCTCTCAGCCCAGCGGCCCTATGAGCGTTTCCCTCCCAAGCTACCGCACGTGCTTGGTCAGCAGCCCAACTATTTGTTTGCGCTTGTGATGTAGGTGATCCCATTAATTATCTCCTTTTTTAAGAAGATAGTATCATATATGAAAATTATAATCAACTAAAAACGAGACAATAGCAATAAACAAAAAAATGCAGTGTTTTCTACAGCGGCATTTGACAATTATGGCGTTAATCTGTTAAATCCTCTCTTAAACTTTAGGATCAAACCTCTTATGTCACGTGAAACAGATCTCAAGACAGTGCCTCACACTTTACTCAAAAGTAAACGCATCTTGTTAAAGCTCTCTGGAGAGATGCTTCTTGGTGAAAGCGCCTTCGGCATCGATCAAGTGGCCTGCTTAAAAGTTGCAAAAGCGATACAGGCCTTACGGGATGGGGGCAATGAAATTGGGATCGTGATTGGCGGTGGCAACATCTTTCGCGGCATTGCACTTCAAGACCTAGGTCTTGCGCGCTCACCGGCTGATCAAATGGGGATGCTTGCCACTATCATGAATGGAATTGCCCTTGAACAGGCCTTAGAAAAAATCGGATGCCCTACAAAAGTGTTATCAGCACTTGAGTGCCCGCGCGTTGTCGAATCTTACACGTGGAAAAGCGCTATAGAGAACCTTTCTCAAGGGAAAGTGGTGGTGTTTGTGGGAGGTACCGGCAATCCATTTTTCTCTACTGATACAGCCGCTGCCATGCGCGCCTCAGAAATCCAAGCAGAAGTTTTTTTGAAAGCCACAAAAGTCGATGGCATTTACGATAAGGACCCCTTAAAACACCCTTCAGCCCTTAAGTATACCTCTTTAACCTATGAAAAAGTTTTACAAGATAATCTTGGCGTCATGGACGCAACCTCTATTGCCCTATGCCGCAGTAATCAGATCCCTATCTTAGTATTCAATATGAAAGAGCTCTTTAGTGGCAAATCTTTAACTTCCCTTTTACAAGAATTTCAAGGAACTATTGTAAGTTAGGGACGTTTCATCTATATTAATTTTTTTACAAAAGGAGAACTTCCATGGATATCCCCGAAGAGACAAAAAAGAATATGCTCGCAGCGATCGAGCATCTAAAAACTGAATTAAAAGGAATAAGAACCGGTAGAGCCAATCCAGCCATGCTCGATAGCGTCATGGTAGAACTCTACGGAACCCTAGTAAGACTGAAAGATATTGCATCAGTGACAGCGCCTGAGGCAAGGCAGCTTCTCATCACTCCTTTTGATCCAAGCAACTCCGCAGCCATTGGAAAAGGAATTGAAAAGGCCAATTTAGGTGTCATGCCAATCGTCGATGGCAACGCAGTGAGGATTAGAATTCCCCCTATGGACGATGCGGTGCGCAAAGAGATGGTGAAGCAATGCCATAAGAAGGCAGAAGAGGCCAAGGTGAGCATTAGAAACATCAGAAGAGATAGCAATAATGAGCTAAAAAAACTTAAATCCAATGGACATATCGCAGAAGATCAAGTGGCGCGAAACGAAAAATCGATCCAAGATCACACCGATAAATTCTGCAAAGAAGCGCAAGATCTCGCAGACAAAAAAGAAAAAGAAGTGTCCACAATTTAAATTCTTGCGTTAAATTCGACTATTTTTTAAGATCTAACCTGTTGATGCGATTTAGTGGTACGGCTTTAATACCCTTATTCATTATCGCCTTACATGGCCCTTATGTTGGCTTCGCCCTTATATTGGCCCCATCGTCTAGTCTGGCCTAGGACACCGGATTTTCATTCCGATAACAGGGGTTCGAATCCCCTTGGGGTCAATAGAGTCTTTAGCTCAGTCGGTAGAGCACCTCACTTTTAATGAGGGTGTCGTTGGTTCGAGCCCAACAAGACTCAATTGTTTTTACTTCCTTCTTATTTCCCTTTATTTTATATTTCCGCCCAAAGGCCTTGATCACCTTTACGGGCAGAATTTCGTTCAGGCGAGAGGCCCCAGATGGTGTAGACGAAGACGAAGGAATAGCGTCAGCTATTGCTGAGGAGTCGGATGCGCCAGATGGGTGCCTAGGAGCCGAACGAAAACTGGCCGTAAAGGTGATCAAGGCCGCTCAAAACAGGTATCGCATGGCAGATGATGTAGAAGAAAATAATGGGGAGTCTCAAGATCAGTCTCTTCCCGATAGACCTTTAGAGTGTTGTGAATGCAAAAGAAACATCGCAGTCGTCTATACAGAGATCGCCTCAGAAAATGTCATACGTACATGCATGTGTACCAACTGCCCTGTACTCCTCAAAAAACTGCACGGCGCCTCGCAGCACTTGCCGGGAACTGGAGCTGATCATGCCGCTGCTGGTTTTTCCTGCGGCAATTGCGGCACGACACTTGAGATGCTTCGCGTTGGAATGCCCTTAGGCTGTAGTGAATGCTACGAAGTTTTTGATGACACACTCTTAAGTGAGCTCATCGCAGCAAACAAGTTGCCAGAAAGAATCACGGCGACAAAAAAGACACATCCTACTCATATTGGAAGAGCTCCTGGTAAAGCCCAAGAGATGAATCCGTCGCTTAAACTGCTTTCTCTTAACGAAGCTTTAACAGAGACCTTGAAACGGGAAGACTATGAACAGGCCGCTTTATTAAGGGATCAGATTAAAGCCTTAACGGATAACGAAGAAGAAGCTGATACGCAAAAAAAAACAGATACAAAAGAGAAAGCGGATAAAAAAGAGGAATCTGATGAAAAAAAACAATAATGGAGATGGCTCCTCCCCTTCCCCTAAATCTAATCCTAACCCGCAAGATATCCCACCCTCTAATCCCAATGCGACACATTCAAAGTTTATCTTAGACCAAAGTAACCCATGGGTAAATAATGGCAACCCCATCTGGCTGGCCTCAAAAATCACATTCATTCGCAATGTCGAAAAATTCCAATTTCCCCATAAGCTTCCGATAGAGCGCAAAAAACATCTGCTAGAACTTGTGTCCAATGCTGTCTTAAATCAGGCAACCGGTTTAAAAACCCCGAGGTTGATTAAGGGAGATGAGATTGGCTCATTAGAAAAAGAGTTCTTATTCGAGCACTTTCTCTCCACAACAAGCTACAATCAATCCCAAGAGACAGAAGGCTTTATCTTAGATGAAAGCGGTGAATTTATCGCAACGCTTAACCTCGGTGACCATATCCATTTATCTCTTCTTAATTGCAATGGAGAGCTAGAAAAGGCGTGGAGCCGCCTGATGAAAGTAGAAACTGCCCTTGGAAAAACGATCAATTACTCCTTTTCACCCAAATTTGGCTTTTTAACAGCCGATCCCACTCAATGTGGGACGGCGATGGTGGTCTCTTTGTATTTACAGCTCTCTGGACTCATACATCTTGGTACTATTGACGATGTCATTCAAAACCTAATCGATGACTCGCTAAGCATTACAGGGATACAAGGAAGTCCAAGCGAAATCATCGGCGATGTCTTAGTCGTGCAAAATCGCTACACCTTAGGCGTGACGGAAGAAAATATCATTGCGAGCATGCACAGCTTCGTCTCTAAAGTGTTGATAGAGGAGCAAAGCGCGCGCGCTACCCTTAAAAACAAGCAAGACGACACCTTCAAAGATCAGGTGAGTCGGGCCTTTGGCATCTTGACCCATTCCTATAAACTCGATGCTGTTGAAGTGTTAAATGCACTTAGCCTTTTAAAACTTGGATTAGAATGTGGTTTCATCACAGGCTCTGATTGCGCCAAGATCAACGAATTATTCTTTAACTGCCGAAGAGCGCACCTACTTGGCCACTTTAAGCAGCAAAAAATAAATCAAGATGAGATTGCGCATTTAAGATCTGACTATATCCACCACGCATTCGATCCGCTAAAACTTACCCTTTAAAGGCCTTATGTCTACAAAAAAAATCATCCTTACAGGCGATCGGCCAACCGGCAAACTCCACCTCGGCCACTACATCGGCTCCCTTGCCGCAAGGGTGAGATTACAAGAAACGCATGAGCAATACGTCATGATCGCAGACACTCAGGCGTTGACTGATAATGCAGCTGATCCGCACAAGGTAAGGCAAAACATTTTAGAAGTGGCGCTTGATTACTTGGCAGTTGGGATCGATCCTGCCCTTACCACCATTTTTATCCAATCCCTTGTGCCAGCACTTTGTGAACTGACGATGTATTATCTAAACCTTGTCACATGGAATCGCCTTAAGCATAACCCTACTGTCAAACTCGAGATTCAACAAAAGGGGTACGGGGAAGAAGTCCCAGCTGGGTTTATGGTCTATCCCATCTCCCAGGCTGCCGATATCACGGCCTTTAAAGCGGAGATCGTCCCTGTCGGCGACGATCAAATCCCAGTCATTGAGCAAACAATTGAGATCGTTCGCAAATTCAATCGCCTCTACAACACGAACGTCTTAGTCGAGCCAAAAGCCGTCACGTCGACAATTGCGCGTCTTCCCGGCATTGATGGAAAGGCGAAAATGAGCAAAAGCCTTGGCAATGCGATTTTTTTGGCCGACTCCCCTGATGAAGTGACAAAAAAAGTGAAGGGAATGTATACCGATCCGGGTCACCTTAAAGTAGAAGACCCTGGTATTGTTGAGGACAATCCCGTCTTTATCTACCTGGATGCCTTCGGCAAGGACACCCTTAAGATCGAAGAGATGAAGGCCCACTACAAAAGGGGGGGCCTTGGCGATTCGGTTGTCAAAAAGTACCTTTTAGAAGTTCTATTGGAGTTTCTTGAGCCCATCCGCAAAAGGCGAGAAGAATATGCCAAAGATCCAGAGTATGCCATGAAGATCTTGTTCGAAGGGACCAAGGTAGCAGAAGTCGCCGCTAACAAGACCCTTCAAGAGGTTAGGTCTGCCATGGGAATTAATTATTTCTAATGCAAGCACTACAGCAAGCCGAATGGACAGTAATGGCAAAAAGGCATGAGGCGCGCCTTGCCCCTACCTTGCTTGCGCATAGGCAAAGGCAAAAACATGGAATTAAGCATCCAATCTGCGACTTTCTCTTTACCTATTACTCATTTCCTGTAAGAAGCCTTGTTTTTTGGCAACCGGGATATGGGATCACCCTTTGTGGCGATGATGAAGGGGTATTTACACATGAGCCCTTTTATACGCTAGATCAAAATGGCATTAGGTTAGACATCACCCGTTTTCCACCACATCGCATCGATTCTTTAAAATGGGTCATATCGCTACTACAGCAAACCCAAAAGCGCCCTCCAAGATATAGTTGCTTAGGCCTACACGAGTGGGCAATGGTCTATAAGAGCGGCACTGTTAGGCACGCGAATCTCCCCCTTCGGATGCAAGAAAAAGAGCTTAGCTCTTTTGTTGAATCGCAAAACATCAATTGCACCCATTACGACGCCTTTAGGTTTTTTACAGAAAAAGCAAAACCTTTAAACATTTTTCAGCCGATTAAAGAGGCGCAGCAAAAGCTTGAGCAGCCAGGATGCGTCCATGCCAATATGGACATTTATAAGTGGGCGTATAAATTTCATCCATGGGTCGGAAGCGATCTCATCGCAGACGCATTTTTACTCGCTGAAAAAGCGCGCACGCTCGACATGCGGGCAAGTCCTTATGATTGCACATCACTTGGGGTTACTCCCATTACCATTGAAACGCCATCTGGAAAGGCAATTTATATTGAAGAGCAGCGCGCTATTGCAGAAAAGGCGGCTTTGATTCGAGAAGAACTTTTGAACCACCTTATACGCCTAAAAACAGCAATTACTAAAGATGGCAATTAAATGATGAAAGAACCCGTATCAATTATTGATATTTCGCAGCCCATTTCAAGAAGTTATGCCTGTTACCCTGGCGATACACCCTTTGACTATACTTTAACGGCTTCTTTTGCCCAAAACAAATGCTATAATTTAACAGCTTTTACAATGAGCCCCCACATCGGATCGCACGCAGATGCCCCAGCGCATGTGTTAAACCTAGAAACGGCAGTTCGAGATGCTAAATTGGCACAAGATCTTGAATTAGAATCACTTTGCAGTGGGGCGGGACATTCCCAAAGGGTGTTGGACCGCTCCACTGCAAATGATTCTGGTTCAAGAGATTGTGTCAAGTTAGCGTCGCGGGCTGCCGTTTTTAGGTTAGATACGATGGAGCCAAAAAACCTTGCCGGCCATTTACCTTTAGCCCCATTTATCGGCCCATGCCTTGTGATCGATGTGTCCCCTTGCAAAGGTGAGATTACCCTTAAAAGCGTTGAAAATAAACTAAAAGGCGATATTCCTTTGCGTATTCTATTTAAGACTAGATTACAACTACGCTTTGATCAATTTGATGAAGAATATGCTTACTTTTCTTTAGATCTCATTGATTTTTTACATGCGAAAGGTGTAAAACTGATTGGCATCGACACCCCATCGGTAGATCATATCCATTCTAAAACTTTAGATGCGCACCATGCACTTATTGCTCATGGGATGGTATGGATTGAAAATTTGGATTTAAGTCAGGCGCAAGAAAACACTTATTTTTTATCGGCGCTTCCGCTTAAACTTATGGAGCTAGAAGCAGCGCCTCTTCGCGCTGTATTAATTTCTTTATGAAGGTAATTTCGGTATACATGAAACCCTTACATCTTAAAACCCCTTTCTTAGAATCTTTAGAACTCGGTGAAATTGCTAAAAGCCGCATTTTTTTAAAAATGGAGGCCATGCAGCCGAGCGGATCTTTCAAAAATAGGGGGATTGGCCACCTTTGTCATCACTTTGCAAGCGTTGAAAAAGCAAAATCTTTTGTCTCCTCTTCCGGCGGCAATGCAGGACTTGCCGTTGCCTATTCAGGAAGATGCTTAAACGTTCCAGTTACAGTCGTAATCCCCAAGTCTTCTCCCCATTTCATGGTTGAAAGGATAGAGCGAGAGGGCGCAAAAGTCATTGTCGAAGGAGAAAATTTTAATGCGGCGGATGATCTTGCGCGCAAACTCGCAAAACAGAGCGGTTGCTTTTATATATCCCCGTTTGATCACCCTCTGATATGGCAAGGGCATGCCTCGATGATTCATGAAATTAAAGATAGCGGCCTAAAACCTGACGCCATTATGCTATCGGTAGGTGGCGGCGGACTACTTTGCGGCGTCATTCAAGGGCTACATGAAGTCGGTTGGAGCGATGTCCCCGTCCTCACAGCAGAAACGGAAGGGGCTGCTTCATTTGCAAAATCTGTACAAGCTAACAAGTTAATCACATTAGATTCAATTGATACCCTTGCAAAATCGCTTGGCGCTAAAACCGTGACCAAGCAGGCGCTTGAGTGGAATAAAATTCACCCCATCATTCCCTACATCGTTTCTGATAAAGAGGCGGTACAGGCTTGCCTACAATTTGCAGATCACCATCGTTTGCTTGTCGAGCCAGCATGTGGAGCTGCTTTATCCCTTGTATATGGCACATACGGCGCTAAAATAGATACAAATAAGTTTCGTAAAATTGCCGTAATTATCTGCGGAGGTTGCGCCGTGACAA
>JABDAE010000015.1 GCA_013289325.1 Chlamydiota bacterium | reverse complement strand
AAAAGATCATATTTGTCCCCAATATGCTGCTAAACATTGTGGTGTAACTGTAAGCGTTAACAACGCTGTGAACGCTTACTTACACTCTTTTAAGTAGAGGGGTGGTCGCTGCTGTTTTGTCTATAATACCTTTTAAATATTTGACCATCTCCTCTTTACCGTAGAAATCTGCAATTGTGACTGCGTCAAAACCGTCGTCATTCTTCTGATTTATCCACTTCAAAATGAGAGAATCGTCTATTTCGTCTATTTTTTTCCTGATTAGCTCGATGACATTTTGATGCCCGTTTCTTGCTGCTAAATGGAGAATTGTATTCCTTTTGCGATCCATTTCTTTATAAGGCTCTAAGTTCCATGGTTCTAGTATGCGCATAATACCTGTCTGATTTTCTGAGGCTGCCAGGAGGAATGGCGTTAGACCTTCATTATCCGTTATAGTCAGGAGAGATGGCGTTGGACCTTCATTATCTGTTTTAGTTGATAAAGACTCGTCAGCATAAATTAACTCTTGATAGATGAGACGATGTCCATTTAAGGCAGCAAGATGCAAGGCGGTTCTTCCTTCGTGATCTCGTTTTCGAGTAGGCTTGGTTGCAGAAGGAACATTAGATTCTCCTTGTCCCTTTGGAGTTGATTTTTCTTTACTTTGAGTTTCTCTTATTAAAGAAATCTCTTTTCGAAATGCCTTCACATCTCCTAAGCTTGCTACATAGTGGAGCTTAGTGCCCCCTGTTCGCTTTTCAAATTCTTCAAGAGTTTCTGACCTTTGCCTAGTAAGATCTTTCACATACTGTTTTAAGTAATCCATATCTACATTCTCCAGCACGTTGCCAAAGGTGCTTTCTCCTGTGCCAAAGGAGCTTTCTCCATTTATAAGAACAGTGAGTACCCATTCTCCCCAAAATTGCACCCCGTCTGTGACATACAATCCTAACCCTTCGTAATGTCCTGCCTTATGCTCCCCAGCAAAGTAACTGCCATCCTCATGATAAGAGATTCCTAACCCATGTGGAAGACCGTTTATATTTAAAGCACCTCGATAAATAATTTTTCCTAATGGATCTTTAAGCTCGTTATAGATGACCGGCACTCCATCTTCTTGTAGTCTTCCATGGGCTTCGCCGTTATTGTTTTGAATACGTAGAAATAGGCTATCAGGCGATAATTTTTCTCTCTTAGGAGTTGTTTTGCACTTATTAGAGGTAACCTTTTTGATAAAAGCATTGATCCAAGTCTCATGAACAGCAGAGGCTGTCAAGAGTTGAGAGGGCGTCAAGACTTGCCTGATATTGCTTGTTGTTGTCTTTATTGCGATTGCCTCATCACTGATGATGTCAACAATCTTCACTTTTGGCATTCCCGGCATTTGCACCTCGTCATCCACTTTAAATTTATGGAGCAAGCCATTGAAGTCTTTGACAATAAAAGCGGCGATTTTGCTTTGAGTGATGGATAATTGCTCACGTGCGTCGGGGTCGCAAGCTTCTACCTCTTCCACAAGCTCAAAAAGAGTTGCGCCACCCCCTTCAGAAGAGGGGACTAAAAAGAGAAGAGGGATCTTCATTGACAAATGGGTTTCTCCATCTTTAGTTTCTGAAATGACACCACCAAAAGTCTCCGTCAGTTTGAGGTTTAAACCCTCTAACGTTATAGAGATCATCACACGATCTGCAAAGGGTTCTAAACGATAGGATAGATTTCTTGTAAATTCCTTCATGTCTGTTTGTGAGCTCACGTAAAAACAAGCACCGTTCGGTGTTAGCTTGTCTGCAGAGCCTTGATTAAATCCAGAATCGTAAACAGGTAAGCGCAAGCCTCGTGCTTCTCCCATGCCAACAATGATCAATTTAACCCCAGATTTATAGGCTCTGTCTAAGTGCTTTTTGAGTATGTCGGGGTCAAGTTCAGCTTCATTGGCTTGGGCATCCGTGTACATGAGCACAATAGGAAAACACGGACTTCCTTTCATCTTTGTCAGGTCCTCTTGGATTTTGGCAATGCTATGTATTAGTGCTTGTTCTAAGTTTGTCGTGTTCCCATATCCTAAATTGGGTTGTAGCCCTGAAATGGTCTTTATCATTTCTTCCTTAGAAAAAGGGGCGGCTTTTTGCACTTCTTTAGCTTGTGAATCAAATTCGCTTACGCCGACGACATCTGTTTCCTTAAACTCATCCAATAGGGCTTTAAGTGATTCTCTTACCAAGGCCATGCGCGTATTCTTGCCATCTCTCGTATAAGCTGCACCTTGAGTTGATGGCTCATTCATCGAGCCGCTCTTGTCGACGACCACTCGGAGAAGGGCCGGTGTCATTCGTCCCTGGGATCTGTCATGCTCCACATTTGCAGACATTTGTAGATAAACTTTCGCAGGGTGACCTGTACGCTTTATGACGGCCATTCCACATCCATGTTGCAATTCTTCAGGGCCACATTTTGGAGGGTTTAGTTGTAATTCAATCTGCTTAATAATGGCATCAATCGTACAATCTTCTGGCTTAGGAATTTGTCCTCTGTCAATCTCTGCTATCGCTTTTTCAAATCCTTGCGCGCCACCTGTTGTCACGTTGAATTGGTCCGGGGATGGAGCAGTACATTTTGCCGGAGTGTCAGCTGCTAACGAGGCGCTGCTAACGAAATTAGGGTCTCCCGGAGCTCTTGCCAGAATTCTTTCTGCCTCTCTAAGCTGCGCCGCAGCAAGCGCGGCTTTGCTCCTTTGAACGGGCGCAACTCTTACTCGATCCTGTAGAAGGCGGCAAAGATCAATACGTCCAGATTCTGCTGCAATCTGAACGGGGGTTTGCCCTTTGCCATTGACGATGCCGATCAAGTTCGAGTTGATATCAAGTAGTGTCATGCACACATCTGTTTGCCCCCTTGCCGCTGCCAGGTGCAATGCTGTTGATTGGGTTTCGTCTACAGACATATCCAATGCAGGCGCCCACTGGAGCAGCATATGGCACACACCCGTATGATTGCCGCAGGCGGCCAGATGGAGCGCTGTGCGCCTTTGCATATCGATATACAAGGCCGCTTGAGGGGCAGCTTCGAGAAGGATCTGACAGACAGATGTGTGGCCTCTGACAGCTGCATAGTGAAGCGATGTCTTGCTGTTTATATCGGGAGCGAGTACTAATTTACCAGCAGCTTCATTATTTTCTTTGCTTGCTGTCTGCAAGAGCTTTCTACAGACCGCGACCATGCCTTTTAATGCTGACCAATGTAACGGCGTTATTCCCTGTTCGTCCGTTTGTGCGATGCACTTCGGAAATGTTTCTATTAAGAGCTCACAGAGAGCATCGTGTCCAGCTTGGGCAGCTAATAAAAGAGCAGATCCTGCATGCTTTTGAAATTCTTGGTCTTGATGGTGGCTATTAATCAACGTCTCACAAGTTCCAATATTGCCAGAAGTTATCGCATTTAAGAGGGCCGCAGCTGGAGTACCTGGCTCAGGTGCTGCAGCAGCTGTTCTGTTTGCAACGGGCGTCTGACTGTATACATCAGGCTGCTGTCTAAGTGTTGAAGTCGTCATGGATGTTTGGTGTGAGGGCTGTCCAATGCCCGGCGCCACTTGTGCGGGCGATGGGCGAGTACCCTGATCTGCGCTCTTCTTAACTGTCTTGCACAGCGTTGTGATAAGCTCTAGGAACCGGTCTATTGACAATTTACCATTCCAAGATTCTTTAATGATTGGAAGGGCTTTAAGCAACTGTTTTAAGATGGCGATTTGTATATCTATCCTAGTCATCTCGTCATTGTTTGCACTCATCTTGTGACTGGTTCGATAGGTGGGTCCCATTTGACGACCTAACTTACAAAGGTCTACCAAGATTGTTCCCATGAATACGGCTGCGACCGTGTTCCACATTTCCTCGTGTGAAACAATAATGGACCCAAATGTGTCTATATGAAGGGACAAAGGAGAAGTAGCTTCTTTAGAAGCTGTTTCTCCTTTGTTGAGGAGAAGTAGCTCTAAGGACCCCTCATGGGTGATAGTTAAATCGCTTGCCGTTCTTCCTTGGAAATGGGCGCAGGCTAGATCCTTGCATCGAACATACTGAGTTTGGTATTTCACTCTCAAAGCAGGTGGCTCTTTAATTGCTGCAGAAGTGGTGCAGGGAATTGCCGAGGCAGAAGAGACTTCTGCAGAAGTCACCTGGTCAGCAGGGCGAGTTGTCTGGTCAGCAGGGGGATTGCTAGGGGGAGCACTTGCCGCATTTATTAATTGGGGCTCTAATCTTGTTGGGGTAACTAGCATATTCGTTCTCCTTGTTGAGTTCTTGATGGTATAATAAATATTAATATGAGTCAATTGTAAATGACTAATTTGTTAGCGTAAAATATAAACTTCCGCTTTTCTCAGCAATTCGCGTTGAAATGATGTCTTACAAAATAGACTTCTTTCGAAACTCCATTTGGTTGATAAAATTTGGGATTTTTGTGCAGATTTGCTACAAAATTTTGAAAGCATGTGTATACACCTGGTTGAAAAATTTTGCAGCAAAGATGCCAAAAAGCACAATTTTAGCGACCAAATGGAGTTTCGAAAGAAATCTAATGAAGGGGCTTGGACCGGGATTTGCAGAGAGGGTTTATAAAAACTCAACTTTTCATTGCAATGACGCAAAAAGGACTCACAGTTTATGCTTCTTTTTGTAGGCCTCAATTTTTGCTTTTAGCTCGGTATTTGGCTCAAGACTGCCTTCCATGAAGGCAACCGGAGTTTGAGTGTAAGGGGAGAGGCCATTACATGATTCCCAAGTGCTTTTATCTAACGTGTTTGGAGTCCCTATTTGCGTGTAAGGATCTTCCATTAGAGCGCCAGTTATTGTGTCTAAGTATTCCTCTGGAATCTCTTCTTCTTTGCGTGTAATTTTATTAAAGGCCTTTTGCAGAATGGCAAATTGCTCTTCTAGTTTGCGAATTTCTGCAATTTTTGGTTCAATTTTTTCTTCAACCATTTTTTGCAAGAGTGGTGAGCTTTCTTGATTCAATAATTGTGTCTTTAACCCTACGAAATGTTGCTTGTTCCATGAGAGCTCTTGCGTCAATCCATACACTTGGTTTTGGAAAGCGATCTTAGCGTCCTCTTTTTCCGCATCAGCCTTCTCTTTATCAAGTAAATCTGCAGATACAAACATCTTAGCCTGCAAATCTTGAAGAGGTAAAGAGAGCTGAAGATCGATATATTCTAAAAAAGCCTCTCTTTGAGAAACTGTGGCAAGACCTAGATATAAGCGTTGATCTTTTCGGGGGCATGTCCTTAAGAAGTCTACAAATTGTTGATCTTGCAAAATAGGCACTACAGCCGTTTGTTGGTCTAGATTCATGGCAGGCAGAAGGAGGATGATCTTTTCTCTCAAATCTTCTACTGCCCCTCCAATTGCCAGCTCCACTGGGGTAAGTGCTGCCATGTCATCTTCAATAGTTGTCGTGATCGATCCGTCATTTGCTCCGACCATTTCACTTAACAAGTTTAGCGTTGCAGAGATGAGCGGTCTATGAAACGCAGATTCAGGGAAGAGAACCATCATTTTTTCATCGTCGCTTAAATGCAAAATCACATTTCTGATCTCATGCGGCGGTTTATCTGTTATAGCATCTGTCAATTCCTTCAAAATAGTTGAATTTCTTAATTTTAATTGTTCTTTGATGATTTTTCTGTGAATGCGTTGAAGGTCTCGCGTAAAAGTAGCTTTTTCATCGTCATTTAGCGATGTAAACCAGCCTTCTTCTCTATTATCGAGAACGGAAATGTCTGTTTTTCCACTTAAAAGCAGATCTTCTGCTGCGTTAAATTGGTCCGTAAGAAATGCGTAATGTAAGGGTGTTCTACCCAGCTTGTCTTTGACGTTCCAATCAAGGCCCTCGATCTTGAGCAAAGTTTGCAGCTGGTAACGATGATAGGTTACATCACTTATGATAGCATGTAGCGGCGTTGTTCCTGTACTATGGGCTTTGGCATTCATGAGCTCTTTTTGAAATGCGTCTCGTAAGGCAAAGGTTTCTTCTGCATCACTACCTCTGGGGGTAGTCCATCCCAATACATCGTTAAAATACTTAGGAGTTGGGTACCAGTCCTCAACATCGATTTTTCCTGAACGAAAAAGTTCTAGCGCTACTTTTACATGCCCAGCTTGTAGAGCGAGATGGAACGGTCGCATCTTAAGGCTGCCTTTGTTTAAGTCTACTTCTTCTTTAAGACATGCTTTTACAATCTCTAATCGTCCTTTTGTCAAAGCAGAGAGAAACAATGTTTCTAAAAACTGAGGATTTTGTAGCGATAGCGACACTTCATAAGGAGTTTTTCCTTTTGCATCTTTGACATCCCAGGTTAAGTTGATATCGAAAAGTTTTGTGAGTGCTTTGGTTGTAAGATCAGAGTCACTCTCGGGCAATGTTGTCAATTGACGCATGGCTAAATGAAGAAGAGTTGATGTTGATAGCATCCCATTTTCATCAGTCAGAGCATAAGGGGTCAGCAGCAGCGCATGCAATATTTCGGGTTCGTGATGTTCTAGAAGAATGTTGACAAGACCTGGAATTGCTTGTTCCCTCCACTCTTGTGTAAGATGCTCAAAGTCAACTGTTGTTGTGTTAAGCATTTCCTTCACCATCTCAACATCCCCACTTCTAAGTGCATCAATCAGAAGGGGATGTTTTGCTAAGACTTCAGGGCTGACTTTTGATCCTACCCCTTTTTCTAGCAGCAAGCGATAGATGGCTATATAGCCGCCATAGCAAGCGTAATGCAAAGCTGTCACTTCATTGTTATTTGTCGCATGCCAATCAATAGAAGGGTCGTCTAAGAGGGCTGTTACCAACTCTAGCTTACCTGCAGAAGCCGCTGCCATTAAAGGCGTTTCACCGCCTACACTGTGAACATTGAGTCCCAATCCAGCGCTCGTAATGAGTTGATAGGAAAACCCTCTGCGAGCAAAACCGACTAAGATATCGTGAGCTTGCTCCCGTTCAAGTGTTTTCAACAGCTGCAGAGGTGTTTGTCCTTCATGGTCTTTCACTTGCCAATCCGTTTCTATACTTCTTCGTATCAGGCCTGCAGGTATCTTTCCCGACAAAGCACCTATGTGAAGTGGTGTTTTCCCTTCATTATTTTGAATACTTAACCCATTCTTTTTAGCTTGCCCCATTGCCGATAGGTACGTGAGACATACGTCTTTATGGCCATGGCCATGAGATAGCAGTAAGTGCAATGGGGTATTGCCCTCATGATTTTGCATGTCATAATAGACATCGCTATAACCTAAGAGTGTGTCCAGTAAGGCGTCATCTCCTTTTATACAGGCAAGATGACAGGCCGTGTTGCCTTCATTATCTTTTGCATCTTGCTGAACTTTCCTACTACATACTAGTTTTGAAACAAGCTCTTTTTGGTTTCCAAGCACCGCTTCATGAAGCGCTGTTCTTCCTAAGTGGTTTTTGTGATTGATGTCAATGCTAGGATGTCGCTCTAATATAATGTCTATTGCGGCTTCGTAGCCAAGAAAAGCTGCTCTTTGGAGAGGAGTCTTTCCCTCAGGGTCTTCAGCCATCCAATCAAAGGTATCGAGCGTTGCCATGATTTCATTGCGCTCATCTTGTGTATAGTATTCTGGATTGTTTAGTTGGTTAGTGATCACTTGATGCAAGACTTCTACTAACCCGTGAATTTTTACTTGTGCCTTTATCTCTTGCGATTTAGTCATTTCTCCTAGAAGCGGTGTTGACACACCGTCAATCCTTTCTGCAGTTGATTGAAGAGTATCATGGCCTTCTTGATCGATCTCTCTTACCGTATGCTCTTTTGCAACAGAGGCTGACTGTACTTCTTCGGCAGGGGCTCCAGTGGGAAATACTATCGGCATCTCTTTACTGGAATCGGTTATGTCACTTAAGGGTAGGGGATAAGCGGCATTTGGGTCTTGAGGAAGGGGGCTACCTAATTCTCGTATATTTCCTGACATAAATAAAGCTCCTGTATTTAATAGTAATTATATGTAAAATTTGTTATTTATGTCAAATTTATGAATTTTGTTGTTTTGTTATAAAAATGCAGTTTTTATGGATAGTGATAATTATGTCTATTAAAGAGCGAATATCTTAATCAGATATACCCAAGAAAATTCAAAAGTTTGCCAAAGACCATGATAGAAACAAAGTTATCTCTTACGGCAAGATCAACGATGGTAACGATATAATGATAAAAAGTTTATCATTATATCGTTACATCGTTACCATCGTTAATTATGCTTTTGGTTGCTTGGATTAATTCATGACTTTGCCCCCAAAAAATCAAACTTTTGAATCACGTTCGGTATACATTTGAAGCATAATTTCCTTGCATTTTATAGAGGTTTACTCCAGAATCTATGCCTTAAAGCCACTTTTTTGGCAAACGCTGGGAGGGGATTGAAGGAGTTATGCAAAGATTTTCCAATACATCAGCAGTAGTCTTGAATCTGCGTAAAACACCCACTTCAGTCAAGAAATTTACAGAGGAAGATGTAAAGAACTTAGCAAGGCACTATGGTGATAAGCTTTTACTTTGTCCGCATACAGGAATGATGCTTTTTGATGGCTTCATTATAAAATATGCAGAAGATGCCCTAGGGGTTGATGGATTATGTAATGGGCGTAAAAACATGGAGCAGCTCATGCTCGTAACTAATAAAAAAGTTGTGTGATTTACCAGTTATTTACTTTGTTGTTGAAATTAATATGTAATTATAATATATTGCTTTTATAGAAAAATTGACAGGAGAAGTAATGGCAGCAGAAACTTCAATAGTTACCAGCTCTAATAGTTCTACAGTTTATACACGCGATACTACAAAAGCCGCGCAACTTGAAAGGAGATAAACTTTTTACACAAATTGGCAACCGTTGTAATTTTAGGGAAGCTCCAGGAAAAGGATGTACGCGTGCTCAATGTCACCACCAAAGACTTAAGCAAATTCCTTGAATCTATTACCTTGGCAAATGAAGAAACCCAGCAGATTAAGGCTCGCATTCTAACAAAATATTTAAACATAGATACTGTGATTATCAATGAAAATATTCTTGGCATACCTTCTATAGAACAGATTATAATGGAGAAAGTAGTTCCTATGCATTTACAAACCATGCATGGATTTATTCCAGAGGCAGTAAAACTACCCCTTCCAATCACCGACTGTTTTATTTACGCCATCCATAAATTTGGTTTGGATATAGGCGAACTTAGCGATCTTATTGCTTCCTCACCTGATAACGGAGCGCGAGCCTTTTTACATTATTATCTTCAGTTTTTAGAGGTAAAAGGATTTAAAGAAGCTGCATTACCAATGCAAGAAAACGACATTATACTCTACTCTAAAAAAGGAAAAATGACCCATGCGGCCCTTGTCACTAAAGTGACGGCAGAACAAGTGTTAGTCCATGCGAAATTTGGTCAAACGCCTTGTGCTTTCCAACACCCTCACGATATGACGTTCCTATACTATGGTTCAGCATTTCAAATTTATAGAAAAGCAAACCAAGTGGCTACTCATTTTTTTAAATAAAATCTATTATTGACGATTTAATTTAAAACGTATACTATAACCCTAAAATTTTTGGAGGCTATCGCCATGAGTATCGGGCAACTGACCTTGGCAGGTGAATTTTCTGCCTTTACGCTTGCAAACTCAAGCTCTTTTACACCTTTAGCTGAGCAAGCACTCTCGCCACTTGAGCAGGATATGCAAAAGATGGAAGAGAAGCTGCAAAAAGCTGAAGTGGAAGAAAAATGTGAAGAGTTTGAGCTCATCTACAACGTGGGAGAATTGGTTGGCGTATTGCGAGGGAAGGAAGGGGAATTAGAAACCCAAATAGTTCTTTTGACGGAAAGTATTGAGCAAATACAGCTTGTGCGTGAGCGCGCGTTTGAAGCTTATAAAGATTTATATAGAGAGCAGTTCTCCAAAACGCTTTCACATATTCACAAAGTTTTAACAAATTTTATTGAGATTTCAAAAAAACACGAGGCGCAATGCTCGTCGTTGATTAGCATATTTGAAAGTTGCCATTTTCATAAAGTCTGTTTTCACAACAATGGGGAGATACAATTTATCTCTAGTATCTTAAGAGATGAACAGACTGGAAAAACCTATTTTTTCGATAATAAGGAACTTATGCAAGATGTTCGCGATTTTGAACATAGGCACGATTACATTTTAGGAGAATTGACTGCTGTCAAAGTCTATCAGACGATTTATCAATTTTTTTACAGAGAAATTTACGATTTAGCCGATTGGAAAGGCAACAAGAAGGCACTGATTTTGATCAGTGATGGGAAGTTAAAACCTGAAGAAGTTGAAGCAGCTAAAGCTTGTGGTGAGTCAACTTTTGCCTTGATTGAGGCCAAAAGTAATAAAAAGCCTTCGGAAATCATGCAATTAATACAAAAAAAAGCCACTGAATTTAGAACTTTAAGAGATCGCATTCTCCCTCTTCAAGCCAAGCGAGATGAGCTGCTTGTAAGAAAAAGGAAAATAGAACAGTGTAAACTTGAGACAAACCGCCCTCCTGACTTTGGACATGTGCTCGTAGGGATGCAGTATGTGAGTAAAAATGTGGCCAAATACGACTTACTTAACCATCTTTCCCATTACGACGCGGCAGCAGTAAAGAGGCGAGGGGGGATTACAAGTCGATTGAGCAGCACGCCCATTAATCAAGCGGTCTCTTACATGGAAAGTGAATTTTTGGAACTTGATAGCGTTAAGGAAAAGTTAGGGAGGGCAGCTAATCGATATGGGATGACTAATGAGAAAAAAGCGGCTGCAGAAGAAAAATTCCTCGACCGCTGCTCTCGATTTGGCTTAAGGCATTTTGATCAAAGTGTCGAAGAAGCTCAGCAGTTTTTAGATGAGCGCCCTCTTAGAAGGGGCAAAGGAAAAGCATTATGAGTTTAGGACAACTGACTTTGCAAAGAGATTCTTTTGCTTTAACACTTGCAGATCAAAGCTCTATTACACCTTTAGCTGAGCAAACGCTCTCGCCCTTAGAGCAAGAGATGCTCGAGGTGGAAGCCAAATTGCAAAAAGTTGAAGAGGAAAAAAAATGTGAAGAGTACGAGCTCATCTTCCGCGTAGGGGAGTTGATGGGCATTTTGCAAGGGAAAGAGAAGGAATTAAAAACTGAAAAAACCCTTTTGGCCGAGAGCATTGAGCAAATAGAACTCGTGCGCTTAGGCGCTTTTGAGGCTTATAAAGATCTATATCGAGAGCAGTTTTCCAAAACGCTTTCACATATTCACTCCGTTTTATCAAACTTTATTCAGACTTCAAAGCAATATGAAGCGACATTCATTTCGTTACATCAGAGTTTTACTTTGAAGCATAATCTTCGGGTTTGTTTTCTACTTAATGGTCAGCTCGTATTTTTTAATAATAAAATGAGGACTGAATACAATAAGGAATATAACTATTCTTACCAGGTGCAAGATAATACTGAATTGGAAAAGGCTGCACGCGATTTTGAAACACAAAATTATTATATTTTAAGTCAAATGACGACAGTTAAAGTTTACCAAACAATTTTTCAATATTTTTACACGGCATTGTACGATTTAGCTGGATGGAAAGGTTTTCAGAAGACACCGGGTGGGATAATAGATGGCGACTTAAACACACAAGAAAATGAGGCATCTATTGCCTCTCAGGAATCTGCCTTTGCCGAGTCAGCCTTTGCATTAATTACAGCTAAAAGTAGCTCGCAACCTTTGGGACTCATGCAAATGATACAAAAAAAGGGAAGCGAATTTAAAGCTTTAAGAGATCGGATAACCCATCTTGAAGCTGAGCGAGATAAGCTGCTTGTAAAAAAAAGAAAAGTCATAGCGTTAAAACTTGATAAAAGCACTCCTCATAATTTTCATCATGTGCTCTTAGGGCTAAAGGAAGTGAGAAAACGAATTTCAGACTATAGTTTTCTCAACTATCTAAGCCACTTCAACGAAGAAACGATGAGAAGGCGAGGGATAGGGAGTAGCGTCTTCTCAATGCACTCTGCTTTTGATCAAGCAATTTCTTACATGGAACAAGAATATTTCGCACTTGAAAGTGTGCAGAAAAAGCTTAAAAGTGAACTCACTAATAGGTATGGCGAGCTTACGGAGGAAGGTGAGAAGGCAAGAATTCACAGCAACCACAACTGTTCTACGTTTGGTTGGGAGCACAACGAACAAACAGCCCAAGAAGCTCAGCAGTTTTTAGATGAGCGCCCTCTTAGAAACGGCAAGGGGAAAGCGTTATGAGTTCAATCTCAAGCATACAAACGGTAGTAGAGCAGGAGACTGTGCGCTTTTTTCTCGCCGATAAAGAGAGTGCATCTACGATTAATGATACAGTTGCCAATGAAGTATATGCTAATGATGTACAAGCAAGTGCAGAAATCATGGCCCCATCAACTGAGAGCGAAGTGGAAGAGACGTTAGAAAAGTTAGAGGCGATGTTAATCAAGCACCAGCATCGAAAAGATGAGCGCTACTATCACATTCATAAAGCGGCAATGGCCCTTCTTGCCTACTGCGCTGATGAGAACATTGTAGGACTTGACGATGAGACTCTCATCTTAAATATGAAAAAGTATCTAGAAAATATTAAAGAGCAACTTTTGCAAGATGATGGAACAGTTTTTAAGCGCCCAAAACTTGTCAATGGGGTAGCCACCTTGGATGAGGAACAAGTGAAAGAATGTCTTGCTGTGGCTCAAGAAGTCGAAGGAGATTCAATTGAAGTCGTTGAAGATACATTAGTGATAGAAGGTTGGGAGTGGCTTTGCCACTTACCGGAAGAGCTTGCGATTTCGATGAATCCAAAAACTAGGAATCCAAAAACTAGCAAAGAGATTGTAGAATATGAAGCAAAAACCTCTTCGATGAAGCGCTATAGACATTATGAAGGGTTGCTGAAAAAAGCGCAAAAGGCAAGTGAAGTGGCTATAAGGGTGCTCGATGGAGAAAGAAAACTTTACCTTAAAGAGGCGCAAATTCAAGATATAAAGGTTTTAAATGCCCATTTGCAAGTCGTTGTACAGGATACATTGGCGGGCATGGAAAGGGATGTGGCAATGGTACAAAACAGCCATCGACAAACTACAAGAGTCTTACGTGAAAATGTCGATTCAATGCAAGAGTCCCATGGAATGGCGATACACTACCATCACAAATATGAAGCTAAACAGGCAGAGACAATTTCGCGCTTATGTGCAGCTCTTTGTAGAGCTGAGGAAAATCAGGTGGCTCTTTCTGCAAAAGTGAAGTCTTTAGTTGTTCAAGCGAATGCCAATGCGCAGCGGATGGGCGAGCTTGAAGCTAGAGCTAATAAAAAGCGGCGCTGCGTAATTTCATAAGGGAAAAAAGATGACTTCAGCTGTTACGACTTTTACCTTTTCCCATGTAGCTCATGCAGTGGAAGGCGCACCTGCAAATGAGACAATATCGCTGCGCATGCCTTTGCAGATGGAGCTTGGTGAAATAAAAGCGGCAATCGATCGATGCCTTGAAAAGGATCGCGATATTATCGTAAAAGGGCTTATCCTATGGCATGAGGAGACTTTATTAGCCATTAATCACGATGACTACCGAAGGCTGCCCATTACGCATCAAGTCGTAAAACCCTTTATTAGACTACTGGCAAAAGAGCTGCACTTAATACCGGGCGCTCCTCTATCGCCTGAATTATTTGGGGAGCTGCCGCCAGAAGTTGTCAAACTTGTGGCCAATAAATTACAAGACTCCCATTCTATCTTTTACTCTGAAGACTTTGTAAAAGAAGCGGCAAGTGCAAAGGGCGCTTTACAGAAGTTGCAAAAGAAAAAAGCAACGGCTGCTGCCCTAAAAAAATTTGCCCCTAAGGCCTTTAAAAAGCTTGCAGAGCTTCAAGCAAAAGATATGGCAACGCAGCAATTCACAAGTGGTATCGCCACGGAGTTAAAAGAGGCTTCTGAAAAAGTCGATAAAAGGTGCGCGGCATTAGCTGAAAAAATTGCAGAGGTTGCAAAGGAGCAGGTTAAGGATCAACAGGAATTTGACGCTATATTTGAAGAAGCTCAAAAAAAACATAGGCAAGAGGTCACCTACTTAAAGCACGCAGCAGTTGCCCTTGAAGCTCAAAGTCGATCTTTGCAAGCTAGGGCAGAGGCTTTGCAAGAAAAGCTAGATAGAGATAACGCAATACTTGATGAAGTCGATCGGGCAAACATCAACAATGAATTAAGAGCAAATGAAGTAGAGCAAAAACTCAATAGACAAAAATCGGGTTGGCTGCATATCTTTTGCTCTGCTGTCTTTTCTATTGGGATGACTTTAATTGCATGGTTTCCTATCTATATCCCTCCCGAAGTTTTCGATCACATGGCAGGCACTGATAAATGACTTATCTCACCACCGATTTGTCTTATACACACCACCAAGCTTACATGGCTTTACCAGAGAAGATCCCTTCACCAGAGACAAAAGTCGATGAAGAGGAAATGGCTGCTATTGGAGAGACCAAATGGGTCGTAAGAGATCAGCGAGGAGAGTATAGAAGGCAGCTAAAAAAGCATGTGCAAGATCTAAGAGACACAGTGGATCACATGAAGCGCATGGGATTTTTACCCACTGCCATAAGCACCACAATCGATGGGATGATTGCAAAGTTTGAAGCTACGAAAGAGCGTTTTTTTCAAGGCAATGCAGAGTACGATCGAAATAAGAGGCTAATCGAAAGAACGGATCAAATCTTTGCCGCCCAAATCAATAGCTTACCCTCTAAACCCTTATCTAGATTTATTCCCGATGTGAGACCTATTGGAGATGAGGGGGACTTTGGCCGATTTATCATGCAGTTTGATGCGAATAAAATGTCTTTGCAAAAGCAAAGAAAAGACTTTGGAAATTGCATGCAAGCGGCTTTTGATTCTGATGTGGCGACCCCCTCCTTTGCCTGTATCCGGGCACTACCAGAAAACATTTCCAAGGCAGAAACAGATGATGTCGTCAGCGAAATTCCAAACGTTGCCATTGGCGTTGGAATAAAGGAAGCGCTTTCCCCTCTTGTGGCGATTGCAGAAAAAGGGCATCTTGTCGCACTTACCATAGCCCCAATCGTTAGCCCAATCAAAGATATAGCACTTAAAGGGGCAGCTTATGAAGCTTGTCATTACGATAAGGATCCGGTAAAATGTGTCAGTCAGCTGCATCAAGCAATGGACGATCCACAAATAGTGAGTCAGGCAGTAGATCTTATTACGCCCCATTGGGTCACATCGATTTTAGCAGGAGTGCAAGAAGTTGGGATCGAGTTAGAGCGCACCTATTTCATTCCACGCAATTACTTTCCAAAAGCAATAACTGGAGCCGCAGCTCTTGCAGTTGGACATACGGCAGGTAAACTTCTGCAAATGGGGGAGCGATGCTTAAGCAAAGCTGCAGCTGGTTTACAAGCCGGCAGTCCTTTGATGACAATGCAAGTGGCTGCCAACTCAAACAGAAGACAAGTGGCTGTCAATTCAAACACAAAAAGACCGCAAAAACGTGTTTGTGCAGAGCTAGCCTTTAATGATGATGCCACGTTCGTCTATGACCCAAGGACATTTACCCTGATTGAATCAGGAATTCATCGCCCCTACACAGATCTTCCGTTAACACCTCACCAAAAAGTGATTGAGAAGGTGTTAAAAGTTGCCACTCATGTTGAAGACTTGAACCATGCACCGATCGAATTGCAGACACGCTTAGCCATGACGCAAGTCCCAAGCTACGGGTCCCCACTCGCAATTCGAAAGGCCTTGCAAGAGGTTCTCGCCATCAATGAAATTGTCATCTCTCCAAGTCCAAAAAGCTCAGTCTTTCGACTCTTTGAGGTGAGGACAAAAGAGGGGCATCCCGTTGCCATGCTTAAAGAATATTATCCTATCGATGAAAGATATGTGCAAAGCGCAAACCTCGTCTCAGGGGTCAATAAGGTGCAGTTAGAAAATTTAGTAGAGGATACTTTTGCACTTCATGTGTTGAAAAGATCAAACCTTCAGGAGTCTTTAGGACAAGAGATGTTATGGGCGGGGAAATATAAGTATTTAGGTGAAGACGTAGGTCTTGCTCTTTATAGACATATTCCAGGGGGCTCTTTATGGGATAGGTTGGCGCAAGGGCTATTCGATCCGGCCTTAGCTTTTAAATTAGGCAAGGCTCTTGCCGAGGCCCATCTTGTCTCCTTAAGTACCCATGAAGTGCGAGCGCCCTTGTATGGGCATATTAAGAAACTACAAGATAGGGCTGCATGGGCTCTTGCTCGTCTTCCATTTGAAGGGCATTCAGTAAAATTTACCTTAGAAAAGGTTGAAAGAGTTTCTAAAGCGATGCGAAAAAATGCAGGTCCTGCAGGCATTGTGCATGGGGATGCTAAACTTTCCAATTTTATGTTCGATGAAAAAATCATCATGATAGATACAAGCACATTAGCTAGAAGTCTTAATCGTTTAGGAAGCCCAATCGGCGATTTACCCGCACTCGATTATCAACTCATCCTTCAATCATTGGAAAATCAAGTAGTGATGTCTGGAAGACCAGTCCCTACGCAAATTATGGCCTTTAAAAAGGGATATGCTTCCAAGGCATCCTCTTCATTTTTAACGGAAGAGGCCATGCATTTTGGAGAAGTTTATCATCTCATGGATGCATTGCTAAAATGCATCGAAGCGTCCCCCCAGAATGTTCCATACTTTCTTAAACGTTTAGAGGAATTATTATGAATCCTACAGCCACCATCACTCAAACTCATCAAAGACATGAAGCGTCCATTACCCGTTATCTCAGAGCGCTGCCTTTAGATGAGAGGGAAGTTGAGGGGGGAGCTCAAGTTGCACAAGTTAAGGCGCCTCAACAAGCACAAACTGATGAAGAAAAATTAAAAAATGTACACAAGTACTTACGCGAAGAAGCGATTCCCAATCTTTGTCCAAAATACCAAGAGGAAGTGCAAGGGTGGATGGCCGCATCCGAAGAGGGATTTTTTCAAAGATATGACCTTAAGACTGCAGATGTTGAGGAAAACTTAAGCGCAGCTCACGATCTTTTATTTTTTGTCTGCAATGATCTTCACAATGTCGCTCTTCATCGCACTAAAGATCCTGAAAATGAAGAGGATCCTGACCTTATTTTGCTAAGGCAGCTCCAATGGACTAAAGCTGCAGATGATGTAAAAGAAATTGTTAAATCAATTCTGAATACCGAAATAGAGGATGTCGAAGCGTTCATTGATACACATGAGCAAAATCATGAAATTTTAAAACTTTTTTATTCGACCATGCAGCTTGCTAAAGAGATTGTCAATAACTCAAGGGTTGGTTTTGAGGACTTGCGTGAAAGGCTTTACTCACATGTTGAAAAAGCGACAGATGATTTGACTGTGCGCATGCAAGCCATGGATAAGGTGTTACATGCCTTAAATGATGAAAAGAAAAGTTCGGCAGTTGAGCTCCATGCCGTTTACGATAATCTCACAGCTACTGTTGGCGGCCTTATAGGGGTATTTGAAGATAAACTCATGCAAGCTAAAGCCCTTGCAACGCGTATCAAAACGACTGAAAAAAAATCTGATCAAGTCTTAAGTCACATTGAAAATCTTTTAAATAGAGTGTAAATTTAATCCCATGATACGCCTACCTACCGATCTGAGAGATCAAGTTGTCGCCTTCCACATGGGAGGCAGATGTCCTTTTCCGATAGTTCAACAATCAATTGACGCGACGAATGCACTTACTGAGCAGTATGACGCGCGCTATGGAGATATTGAAAAGGAAGCGTTTGCCTTTTTAGCGACAGACTACAAAGAGCAAATTGAAAGACGCAAAGCCCTTTTACAAGAAATTGCTAACTCTGATATGTTGCTTGCTGCAAGAGGACAGCGTGAGCACCTTCAGAAAATAGTCGGGCAATTAGAAGGGCAATGTGCAAAAGCTTGCTGCGCTCTTGATGAAACGGGGCAAAAACTTAAAATCAGTTTAGCCGCCAAACAAAAGGTGGACCATCGCCTTGGCACCTTGTTGCACAGAATTGGACATGAGCCACCGAGCACGGCTTCATTAATTGCAAGCGCTGTGACCCAAAAAGCTTGCATTTACAGCGCGAAGAAGTGCAACGGAACGAACGAAAAAAGTGTATATATCCCAAGCAAACACAAAACAGGATTTTTTTCATGACAATAAATACAGCAGCAGCCATTTCCTCCCCATCTTCAGAGAATTCTTTAAAATTAGATACGCGACAAGCTGAAAAAAAAGTAGCAGAAGCTATAAAAAGAGCAGATGATGAAGAAGGACTTGTCATTTGTAGTAGACGTGGAGAATATCAACGTGAAAAAGCAAAAGATATTGCAGAACTTAAGGGAGTGATTGAAACGGCAAAAACAGCAGGATGGGACACAAGGCAACTCGATCGCAAAATTAATTCTATTCTAGAAGACCAAGCTACCCTTAGGCAATCATTTTTTTCCGGCAATAAGACCTTCAAATGTAATCAAGAAGTTGTTCAAACAACGCATCAAACGTTCCAAACACGCATTGCCGATTTGCCTTCTAGGCAAACATTTGCAAAAGATAAAAGGCCAATAGGCTCATCCAATGATTTTGAAGTTTTTTTGCAAAAAGCAGTTGATGTTGGGCAATCAGTCTTAGATGGATTTAAAACTTTATCTCCCAACTATACTAAAGAAGATGGGTCTCCAAATCTATACGATCGAGTAACCTCTGGGCCTCATCTTATGGTGGCAGGTGCTATTAAAGATACTAGAGAAAAATTTTGCGGCAGCACTTTTGCGTTTACAAGCAATGGCCTTGTAGGTTCTACCGTGAGAGCCATGTGTGCAACCCCAGCTCGTGTGGAAGAAATATGTGATCGTCGAAATGTTTTAGTGCTATCAGCCCTTGATGATCATGGTAAGCCATTAGCTTACTCATCGCCTGCCAATGTCCGCGCTTATCAAAGATTAGAAAATAGGGGGGATGTGAAATACGATGTGGTATCAAGTCCTCAAGACATCTGCAGAGCCATACCACCGCATAGGTTCGTTGATACTCTCATTCTTCGCACGCGCACAGATATATCGGGAGTCCGTTTTAGTAAGGATGAAGCTTGGGCCTCTTCTTGGGGCGCTTCTTCCATTCCAATGGGGGATGAAGGCAATCTCCCCCTTCCAAGAGACTGTTTAAAAGGTTTATCATGGAGACCTACCGTTATTATAGATACACAACATGACGAAGAAGCAGAAAGAAGTGGCTATAGCATGATGACACGCAATAAGGCCTATGGGATAAGGCTTTTAAAAGCAAGTCCACCTGAAACTTGCGTCGTCTATCCACAAGAATCCTCACAAGGCCTGGAATTGATCCCTGTAAAAAGAGAGGAAAGGAAAAGTGCCGTAGGTGATCGCTCTCTTACCTATGTCAATGGAATGCAGGTCGAATTTGCAACGCCAGGGAGGACTCTTACAGAAGTTCAAGACAATCACACCTTTAGCCGTCCTTATAATTTCTCATGTCTTCGCGAAAAGCCGCAAGGCCCTAAACTCCCAACACCTGATTGGGCGCTCGAGCGTGCCGCTCTTGGCATAGAATGATGCGGGTCAATTTTTAGAATAACAAAAGAGGAGTCTTCATGCCAGAGCTTCCAGAAGTAGAAACAATCGTCCAAGAAATGCGAAATGCTAGATTAATTGGCTTAAGGGTAGAAAAGGTTTCTATTTATTGGGATAGAAGCCTTGTCAATAAGTCAAAACACGATAATTACCTGATCTTCCACTACCAAGTCAAGACGATACCCACAATCAAGCATGACATCTTTATAAAAAATAGGCTGAAGGCTTTTGGGCCTCAACCTTCAGCCGTCTTAGTCTTAACTCATAAACGAAGCATGCTTCATAGGCTGATTCAAGTAGGCCTGGTCCTAGTACTCGATTATTCCCTAGCCGCTGATCGATAAAAGCGAGGTATCTTTGACGGCATCTTTAGGAATGAATTGGTAGGCAAGTCTCCTCAACAGCCAAACATTTCTTTCAAAAAGGCTTGTCATTTCGAGGACTTTGGCTTTTATCTCGATCAAAGTATTGTGTTCATTCTTTAAATACTCTTGCCGAATGGTACCGATCACTGTTTTTGTATTGGCTGTTGCATTGATTAGTTGCACCACCTCTTCCTCTTCTTTACTGCTAATAGCCTCAAGAACAGTTTCCAATTGGGCTTGCTGCGCTTCACAAATGCGTAAAGCCAGCTGTTTTGTCGATTCCGGCGCTGAATCCGGCAAATTGATGTGGGTGAGATGAAAAATCCCCTCTTCTAATGCAATTGCGATCTGCAAACGATCAGATGTCATTAGCATTTTATTGGCTGTAAGAGGATCAAAAGTTTGTTGGGAGAGTTCTTTAACTACTTTATCGATTGCCTCAATCACTGCCAAATATTGCTGGTGCCTTAATTCTAATTCTGTAGCGCTCTCTTGTCGATTGTTGGTCGTGAGTTTATACTCAAGATTTTTAGGTAGTCGTTGCAGTAAATCGAAAATTTCACGATTAATAAGGTCAATGGCGCTGTTTCCATCTTTAATATGGATGTCGCCTAAGTATTTGGGTTCAGCTAAATCAACTGCATTTGTTGAGGGAAATAAATACGCCATCAGGCGGCTAATTGGCTCCATAAAAATTGAAAATGTCACACATGTGAAGACATTGGATGCAAAAATAATAAAGATCATCTGCGCCCACACATTATGGAAAAAGAAAAGAGCAAAGGCCTTTAACATTGGGATGCCCGTATAAAGTTCTAATGCGAGGCATAATGAAAATCCAACGGAAATGACGACATCTACCGCTACCTGTATGAAGAGAATCTGCTTCATCACTCCTTTCAGGCTAAGAGTGATTATTAAATTAATCAGAGCAAGTCCTAAATTCATGCCAAACAGCATAAATAAAGCCTGATCAAGCGTTAACACATGTCCATTAAACAAATTGACAATAAGGACTAAAATGATGATGTCAGCACCTTGCACTGCAAGCGTGAGAAGAGTCGAAATGATAAAGGGTTTAAAATACGACTGTTGAAAACTATGTAGATTGTTTGCGATGAAAGGAATATCTACAATCTTGTCCGATTGGGATTTCATGATCGTTAAGGCATATAACATTAAACAAATGGCAAAAATACTTCCGAGTAAATGGCGCCCTCTAAATGGTTTTTCTAAATAATAAGCAAAACCAGTAAGACCGATAAAATAAAGAACGAGCAAATCAATATCGATAAAGACGATAAAATAAAGGCAGCAAGCGCCTACATTGCTCCACATACTCATCGTAAGAGCCCGTGAGAGAGGAATTGACTTGCAAGTAAAAAGAGAGGCTGCAATAAAGCCAACGACTGCCGGATCCCCTGCCACAAGTCCTAAGACGCCTCCCCATATAGCGGCTTGCCATCCGGTGGAAGTGTTTTTTTTGATGATCTCGCGCACATGACCACTGGTCAATTCATGTAGACAAGATTCTAAAATTTTCAGGGCAATAAATAGCAAACCAAGCCCTGCAATCATACTAGAAAAAACTTCATTAAACATAAAACACTTCAATTTCGATTAGAAAACTTCTTGCAGGAACGTAACATATTTGTGAATATTGACGCTATAGCCAAAAACCAAATTTTGAAGTAATTTCGGTATAAATCCTTTGATTTGCTATATTCCAGCTAGACAGATGTATCCACGTTGTCAAACTATCATCCTAAATCCGGCAGTTGGAGACGGCAACTTAACGCAATCTCTTGAACCAGAATCATTTGCAATGGGGTGGTCCTTCACCATTTGGGAATGTCCCACCCCATTGCAAAGTGATTCTAATTCAAGATCTTGCATTAATTTGCCATCTCGAACTGCCGGATCTAGGATCATCAAAATCCAATTTTTATATAACTAGCAAAGTTTTGTAAGCCATCCGTTGTGGGTGAGTTGGACTCTTAGATTTCTTCGTGTCTTTGAGTCTTCGTGTCTTTGTGTTAAATTTTATTAGTTAAATTTTATTTGTTTGACAAAAAATAATGATAAAATATACAATTCATGTTTCTACTTTAAAACTATAGGTCTATTTATGTTAAACACGACACCTTCAAAAGTCATTGATGCTCCAAAGACACATTATAACCCAGCAGCCCCATGCGCTATATGCTTAAATCGATTAGATGCTGTTGTTTTCAGATTAGGGGTTGCAACAGTTCATGACAGCGCCAATGGTTTACTTCATCCGATGCATAGGGAATGCTTTTTGAATGTGATTAAACTAAAGCCGGAATGTCCAATATGTAAAGAATCCATTGACATAACTTCTTTTAAAATACCAACAATCTCTACATTTGAGAAAACTGCTCGCATCGGGGCCCTTTGTGTTTTTGGAGCTGCGGCTCATGGGATTTTGACCAAACTATTACAATCTTCAATAGTAGTTGCAGCAGCTCCAGGCATACTTAGCACCATAGGTTCATTTGTAAATTTATATAAAGAGCACCGAGATCTTGGGCTTCAACGCTCTATTCGAGATGAAATTAAGAATGATTTATTCATTGGGGGAGTTTCAATAGGCCTACCCACTCTAGGAGCTGTAATCGCAAATAATGTTACAAAATCCCTAGTCTTAAATTCTTTAATCACGTCTACAGTTACAGCAGCTGGGCTTTTGGTTTTAAATAAAACTGGCTATATTAAATAAATCAAAGCAACATTCTAACACGGACAAACTTGGCGGCTACCCTAAGATTAACCAATCTTAAACTAGGTTTGGTAATCAATTTTGGACAACAACGTCTTATAGATGGATGGTGTAGGGTAGTCAATGGCTTATAGCCCGTTTCTCCGCGTCTCTCCGTCTCTGCGTTGAGTTCAAAATTGTAGATCCCTGCAATAAGATTAAATCTCAAACCAAACCTTTTTCTTCGATTTCTGTATTTATCGCTTAGGATCTTGAATCTCTTATAAATCGCCTTTGAAGAGTGTCTCTACGGTGCGAACGAAAGGAATCGATTGCATTTTAAAGACAACCTCTTTTAGATGTGCTGTATGATGGATGTCAATTTCAAAAACGATGTCCAAAAGATCTGATGATTTATTATAGACTTTGACATTGAGGATGTTGCAACCTTGCGCTGCAAGGGTAGCTACAAGGGTAGCTATTGATCCATGTTTTTTTAAGGCTATGATTTTTAAGTCGAAATATCGATTGGCAATTTTACCTTCTTTCGCACTAAAATACTTACGCAATGAAGAGCGCGCTTTGCCTGTCGTTACAAACCTTTCCCAAATAAGAGAAGGGGATTGATCTGCAGATGTAATCACTTCAACTTCATCGCCATTTTGCAATACAATCCAAAGGGGCATCTCTTGCCCATTGATTTTGACTCTTGAGGTATGATTGCCGATGTCTGAGTGGATGGCATATGCAAAATCAATGGGTGTTGCCCCATGCGGAAGAGAAATTAAGCGCCCCTTTGGGGTAAAGCAAAAGACATGATCTTGAAACATTTCAAGTTTTGTATGTTCTAAAAAGTCTTCAAGAGAATTGCCATGATCTAACATTTCCAATATTCCCCGAAGCCAGATATAAGGCCCTGTGTCTTGAGAGATTCCTTGTTTATAACGCCAGTGCGCGGCAATGCCAAACTCAGCGATTTTATGCATTTCTTCTGTGCGTATTTGAATTTCGATGCGATAATTGTATGGACCAATTACTGTTGTGTGTATGCCTTGATAGTCGTTATTCTTTGGAGTTGAAATGAAATCTCGAAACCTTTCGGGAACTGCAGAATACACTGTGTGGATAATCCCTAAAACTTCATAGCACTCTTCTTTAGTATTTACAATGACTCTAAATCCCATAATATCAGAGAGCTGCTCAAAAGAAATATGTTGCCTATTCATTTTAACCCATATTGAGTAAGGGTTTTTTTCTCTACCGCAGATTTGGCATTGTACTCCCTTAGAACTAATTACTTCTTGTAGTTCTTTGGAAATATCTTTAATTGGATTTTCTGTTGTATCGTGAAGAAACTTTATACGCTGAGCGATGGAGGTGTATACCTCTTTATTAATTTCTGCAAAAGCTAAATTTTCAAGTTCATCTTTAAAGCGGTTGATTCCCATCCGCTCAGCCAATGGGGCATAGATGTCGATGGTTTCATTGGCAATATTTCGCCTCTTTTCAATAGATGGAAGATATTGAAGCGTTCTCATATTGTGTAAGCGGTCTGCCAATTTGATCAAGAGAACGCGAATATCCGTAGACATAGCTAAAATGAGTTTGCGAAAATTTTCTGCTTGATGAGTTTTTTGAGATTTTAATTCCAATAGAGAAATTTTAGTGACGCCATCTACAAGCGTTGCGATTTCATCGCCAAATCGTGTTTTAATTTCATCAAAAGTTGTTAGCGTATCTTCTATCGTATCGTGAAGTAAAGCCGTTGCAATGGATTTACAGTCAAGATGAAGGTCGACTAAGATAGAAGCGACAGCTAAAGGGTGAGAAAAATAGTCTTCTCCTGACGCGCGCTTTTGCGTCTCATGGGCTTTTTTTGAGTAATTATAAGCTGCTGTGATAAGCTGCACATCTGTTTTTGGATTATAAACTTTAATTTTCTCAATTAATTCATCACACGTGATCATGTACAATCCTTTTTGGAGAAATTAGGGAAATGATAAATTAAAGTGAAGTGTTTTTTTTATACCGAAAGTGTTTCAAAATTTGTCCTTAAAATTTAGACTATGTTATTGTTATCTTATGAGGTAATAGATAATGATTGAGATGACAGCAGATATTGTCGTGATAGGGTCTGGGCCAGCCGGTCAAAAGGCCGCTATTCAGGCGGCAAAACTTAATAAAAAAGTGATCGTCGTAGAGAAATTACAAGCGCCTGGCGGCAATTGTCTTTACTATGGCACAATACCTTCTAAGACAATCAGAGAAGCCATTGTAGATCTGACAAGGTTTAACGAGCGCAATTTTTACGACATCATGCCAGATGTTGGAGAAATTAGTGTAGATCAGTTAGGGGGGCGTTTGCACCGTGTCCTTGATGAAGAGCGAACGATCATATGGAGGCAATTTAAAAAAAATAATATAGAACTGTTGCAAGGATCGGCTAGATTCGTGGATCAAAATCATCTTGAAATTACCGATGATAGCAATGTTGTTCTTTATAAAATTCAAAGTTCATATTTTATGATTGCGACCGGCTCAAAACCAAGAAACCCTCTAGACGTTCCTTTCGATACAGAGGTAATTTTAGACTCCACAAGGATGTTAAAAGCTTTAAAAATACCAAAGACAGCAATTGTCCTTGGAGGGGGGATTATCGGGGCTGAATATGCGAGTTTTTTTGCCCCTCTTGGAACCGAAGTGACGATCGTCGATAAAAGGGATCATATCTTACCCATGCTAGATGCAGAAATAGGAATCCATCTTCAAACGGCGCTTACTGATCTTGGATTAAAGTTTTTAGGTAACAAGGAACCTGCCCTTGTTGAGCGAAGAAATGACCATGCCTACGTGCTATTTAAAGATGGTAGTCACATTGAGGCTGATGTTCTTTTGTATGCTTTAGGACGTGAGGCAAGCATTGATGGACTAGGCCTTGAAAACTTAGGGGTTTTTGTCAATGCAAAGGGATATATCCCTGTCAACGCGTTGTTTCAAACTGCAATTCCCACAGTTTATGCCATTGGAGATGTGATTGGTGGCCCATCTCTTGCTTCAACGAGTATGGAGCAAGGGCGCCTTGCGGCGCTACATGCGTGTGGCGTTGAAACCCATAGCTTTCCGGAGGTGTTTCCGATAGGAATCTACACAATTCCTGAAATTTCATGTTGTGGATATACTGAAGAGCAGCTAAAACAGCTTGGATATAGATATGAAGTGGGACGCGCCTATTATTACGAGATCGCCAGAAGTCATATTGTAGGAAGCAATGTGGGGCTTTTCAAAATTTTATTTCACTCCGACACCTTGGAAATTTTAGGCGTGCATATTGTAGGAAGAGCTGCTACAGAAGTGATTCACATTGGTCAAGTGGCGATGAGTTTTGGCGCTAAAGTTAATTACTTCATCGACCAAGTTTTTAATTATCCAACCTTTGCAGAAGGATATCGGATTGCAGCACTCAATGGGTATAATAAAATTAGGCACTAAGGTGACATATGAATCCAAAATTTACTGAAAGTGTAGCGTCTGCTCTTGAAAAGGCATTTTTATCGGCTAAGGCCCATAAAAATACAGAAGTGACAGAAGATCATCTCCTGCTTGCCTTTACAAAAGACAAAGAAGGGTTATTTAATTCTATTTTGTCAGGTCTTCAGGCAAGGCCCGAAATATTGACGCCTCTTTTAGAAAAGAAAATATCGAGTTTACCGACATTTGAAGCAAGCCTAGAAGAGCCGCAAATTGGGCGCAATTTACAAAGGCGAATTGCTGATGCCAAAGAGATAGCCGATAAATGGAAAGACCCATACCTTAGCGCAGATCATTTCTTATTGTCATTTTGGAAACTTGCCGAAGAGCCTTTTTCCAGATGGAAAAAAGAGACGCAAATTACAGCTAAACAACTTGAAGATGCAATAAAAAAAATTCGGGGAGGACGACATATGGAAACAGCGACATCAGAATCTGGTCTACAAACTTTAGAAAAATACTGCAAAAATCTCACAAGCCTTGCAAGAGAGGGAAAGCTTGATCCTGTCATTGGAAGAGATGATGAAATTCGAAGAACGATGCAGGTGTTAAGTAGAAGGACTAAAAATAATCCGATGTTAATTGGAGAACCAGGAGTTGGAAAAACGGCAATTGCCGAAGGACTTGCCCAAAGGATTATCCAAGGCGATGTGCCGGACTCGCTTAAAAATAAACAACTTGTCGCTCTTGACATGGGCAGCTTAATAGCTGGAACAAAGTATAGAGGGGAGTTTGAAGAGAGGCTAAAAGGCATTTTACACGATATTGAAAAAAGTGAAGGCAATATCCTTTTGTTCATCGATGAAGTGCATACTTTAATTGGCGCAGGGGGATCTGAAGGGGCGATGGACGCTGCAAATTTACTGAAGCCGGCACTTGCAAGAGGAACGCTGCATTGTATTGGCGCGACAACACTTAATGAATATAAAAAGTATATCGAAAAAGACGCAGCTCTTGAGAGGCGTTTTCAGACAGTTTTAGTCGATGAACCCTCATTAGAAGATGCGATGGCCATTTTACGTGGGTTAAGGGAGCGCTACGAAATCTTTCATGGGGTGCATATCACAGAATCTGCCATCCATGCTGCTGTATATTTATCGTATCGATACATCGCAGATAGGCAGCTTCCCGATAAGGCCATCGATCTTATCGATGAAGCGGCAAGTTTAATCCGCATGCAACTTGGGAGTCGCCCTTTGCCAATTGATACAAAAGAAAGAGAGCTTGCGGGTTATATCGTTGAATTAGAGGCCTTAAAACGAGAATCGCGCCCGAGTGACAAAGCTAGCCAAGAAAAACTAGAAAAAAAAATTGCCGAGATCAAAGAGAACCTATCTCAATTAAAAAGTCAGTGGGAACAAGAGAAAAAGCTGATAGACACAGTAAAAGAGAAGAAAAATACATTAGAGCAATTGAAGTTTCAAGAGGAAGAGAGCGAAAGAAAAGTCGATTATAATAAGGTCGCAGAGATTCGCTACCAAAAGATTCCGGAAATACAAAAAGAAATTGAAGCCACTCAAAAACTTTTAGATAATAAAGAAAATCGCTTGCTTCAAGAAGAAGTCGATGAAAATCTAATCGGCCATATCGTTTCAAAGTGGACGGGAATTCCCGTCAATAAAATGCTTGAAGGGGAAGCGATAAGATTACTTCACCTTGAAAAGACCTTGGAAAAGCGCGTCGTTGGGCAATCTTATGCAATTGCAGCGGTTTCTGAGGCCATCAGACGCTCGCGCTCAGGTCTTGCAGATCCAACGCGCCCAATGGGCGCATTTTTATTTTTAGGCCCCACAGGTGTTGGAAAAACAGAACTTGCCAAAGCGCTCGCTGAGCAGCTTTTTAATCAAGAGGAGGCGATGATTCGTCTGGACATGTCAGAATACATGGAAAGGCATAGCGTTTCAAAACTCATTGGCTCACCGCCTGGATATGTCGGGTATGATGAGGGAGGGCAGCTCACTGAAGCTATTCGCAGGCGCCCTTATTCTGTCGTCCTATTTGATGAAATTGAAAAGGCGCATCACGACGTCTTTAACATACTACTACAAATTTTTGACGATGGGAGGATCACCGATAGCAAGGGGCGCGTTGTCAACTGTAAAAACACTCTTTTTATCATGACGTCTAATCTTGGATCAGATCAACTTCTTAAAACCATGGAGCAAAGTCATGGGATGTCAAGTGGAACATTAAGTAAAGAAACACTTATGGCCATTTTAGATCCGATTATCAAACAGCATTTTAGGCCTGAATTTATCAATCGACTCGATGACATTCTCCCCTTTTTGCCATTGCATAAGAGTGAGATGGATAAAATTGTCTTGATACAGCTTAAGCTACTTGCCAAGCGATTGAGTGAAAGAGATATTGTCTTAAAGTGGGAGCAAACTGTTGTCGATCAGCTAGCAGAAGAAGGGTATGACCCGTTTTTTGGAGCCAGGCCCTTAAAGCGCTTAATTCAGCAAAACATCGTCAATCTTCTCTCTAAAGGGATTTTAGAAGGCAAGATTGTCAATAAGTGTACCTTGCTGCTGAAATGTGAGCACAAAGTGATATCTTACCAAGTTCACTAAGAAGTCTATCGCTTAAGTATCGCTCAAGGCCAAGCTAATCTGCCTTTGCACCCTTTCTTGGATTGTATCGAGTAAGTTAGGAAATAGCATATTAAGGACATGGATCATGCAAAGTATCTTATAATAAAGGACCGCATTATCAAAGTTAAAGAAAACGTAATAATAAGCCTCGGGTAGAACGTAAGAAGCTCCACGCATAGCGTAATCCATTGCAGCGCTAACTGCTATAAAAGTCGTTCCTGCAACCCCCATATCCAGAAATAATTTAATTGCGTCGACAAGATGAGGATGGAGTCTATAGATGCACCTTGGTAAATCTTCATCAGCCCTTGGCATGATCCTATGAGTAATGCGACCTGCTGCAAATAATAGGGGAGCATACTTTAACACGATTAACCCTAAAGTTAAGTCGCTCCCTTTACCCAAATCATAACCCATATTTCGAAGGTAAATGGCAACTTTCCAATAGACAATGGATTTAAGCGAGTCTCCTACACGTGCTTGTGCGATTATCTTGTGCTTTAGATCTATAGAAAGGGGATCTTCTCTATTTTGCAATATTGTTTGGATAAATTTAATATGATTGGAGGAAGAACATAAGATGTAAAAATGTCTCTTCATACTAGATTTTGGTCCTACCTTTTTAGCGATATTGAGGTAGAGGGTGTCATCTATTGACTTAAGGAGATTGGCTGCATCGCTAATGAGTTCATTTGCGCCTGGGATACAAATATCGAGATAGCGTTTTTTTTCATCATGTGGTAGCGATGCGAAAGCACCATCCGAGATCTTCACTAAAAAATCACTTATCCATTTTTCTAAAGATGGGTGACTAGATTTTAAATTTTCCTCTAATTGTTTAATATCGCTTGTAACTAATTGCAGTAGATTGATTAATCTAAGGTTAATTGCAGAGCCACTTTGACATGCAGCAAATTCTTCTGGCTGAACAAAATGATCAATGCCATAAGAAAACAATATCTTAAAATGATTAAATGCCATTTGAAAAGCTTCTATAGAAGGTAAAGTGCTATCTTCCTTAATTTGAAGCTCATTGTCGAAAATCGCTTGCCCAACCTTTTGAATTCGTTTGCTTACACCATGATATTCCAATCGGCTACCCGCATGCTGTAAGTATTTTTCGAAAAACGGGGCAATGGTACCCGCATTTTCAGGTGCTAAAGTCGCATCAATTATGCGCGAAAGAATCCCTTGTCTAAGTAGCACGTTGTAAACATCTAGATCGATGCAAGGATGAAGAGCAAAAGAAATCGATTTAACTTTCGCAGCAAGTGGTTTTCGATCCAGGGGACAGGTCATTCCACTAGCAGAACGTAGGGCGGCTTTTAGACACGCGGCGTGAAAAACATGTCCACATACAAGGCTCACTTTAGTCTCAAGTGGATTCTCCTCATAAGACAAAAGGCAAATGGCACACTGATCCACGTTATATTTGCCTTCAGATGAGGGTCTCAGTTTTAGCGAATACGAAATTTTTAATGGTCCAGACTCAAGAGATGAAGGCAGCATATATTCTATCCTTATGAATTATAATTATAATTTCTTTGTAAATAATATTAAAAATTCCATCTTATTACAAGTAAAAACAGATTTAGTCTCCTCTGTACTTGCCTTTGCCCGTGCCCATGCCCACATCCTATTAGCCATATGTGTACTATCGCTGCTACAACAGCTTGATTATCAACTACATGCAACCACACATTCCACGTCGCTTCGCTCCGTTTCATGCGGGGCTATCACACTTTGGTCACTGCCGTGACCAGCGGCGGCAGCCGCTTTCAGTGCAGCAGCCCCGCATGAAACGGAGCGAAGCGAAGTGGAATGTGGGGTAGAAGCGAAATAAAGTTAGAGCTGCGGCAGCAGCGATAGAAAAGATATGGGTAAGAATTTGCTATCTATATAATAGGCACTTTGATAAAAATGTAGGATTCAAAAACAAAGGAGATTTCTTGCACATGAACAGATTATTAGCTCCAATAATTTCTTTATGCACGGTCACGATTTTAGCCGTTGCAGGGTTTTGCTTTGCAGACGTAACACAAGAAGGTGGGAAAATGACAGACCAAACAAAAAATTCAATGGTATTAATTAAGACAAGTGCTGGCGACATGAAAGTTGAGCTTTTCGACCAAAAGGCGCCAATCACGGTAAAAAACTTTTTGACATATGCTAAGGAAGGGTTTTACGAAAATACAATTTTCCACCGCGTCATCGTTGACTTTATGGTGCAAGGTGGAGGCTTCACCCCAGAAATGGAACAAAAGCCCGTGCACGCGGCAATTAAAAATGAAGCGGATAATGGACTAAAGAATACAAGAGGCACTCTTGCAATGGCAAGGACAGGTGTTGTCGATAGTGCAACTGCTCAATTTTTTATTAATGTTGTCGATAACTCGTTTTTAGATTTTCGCAATCATACAACAAGTGGCTATGGCTACTGCGTTTTTGGTCAAGTGATTGAAGGGATGGATGTCATCGATAAGATACGCAAATGCAAGACATGCACCAAAGGCCACCATGAAAATGTGCCTGTGGAGACAATTGAAATTCTTGAAGTGAAAATTTTACCTACAAAATAACAGAGCCAATCGCACAATGGATAAACGCACAATTTTTTTTGTTTTAGCCCTTACGCTTTCCCTTTTTCTAGTCAATACGTACTTTGAAAAGCAGCATGAAGAGGCTGTAAGAGAGTGGAAGGAAAAGCAAGCGGCTCTTCTAGCCAAAGAAGGTAGTAAGGAGCCTGTAAGTGATGGCGCCCTCCTTAGTAAGCCATCTGCAGATAAGCCCTTTACTCCTTCTCTTGCGAATGTAAAAAAGAGCCGTGGCGAAAAAGAGCAAGAAAAATTTTACGTCCTCCAGACACCTTATCAACAACTCGTTTTTTCCAATTACGGCGGCGCTATTGCGGAAATCAATCTTCCCTTTCAAACTAAAGAAAATAAAGAAAGCGTTGTCAAGGAGATTGAATTTGACCGCGACATGGTAGAAAAGCATCCTCTTAATGCAAGATTTCCCCTTTACGCCTATTACACTCCTGCAACAGATGAAGGAGGGGAGTTTACTCTGCATAAAGAGGGGACTTTAGGTGGGTTTTATCCTCTGTTAAGGCGAGATCAACTAAAAGCTAATGGGAGTCAAGCTATCAAAATTGCGCCTCAATACTACGCCTTAAACTTAGTCTCCGAATATCCTGAAATGGCAGAATTAGTCTATAAAGTTAAAGATTTTTCAAAGACAAGCATTACATTTGAAGCAGAGCAAGCTCAAAGAAAGATTACCAAAACATATTCAGTGGCAAGTGAAGCCATTGCTCCTTATTGCATAGAACTTGCTCTCACAATAGATGGCGATAGTAAAGGACTTTGGATGACATCTGGAATCCCAGAAGTCGAATGGATTTCAGGATCACCTGCGCCAGCATTAAAATATCGAATGACGAGAAATAATAAACCAGAAGTCAACCTCATCGATTTGCCAAGTGAATCGACAACAGTGACTTCCATTAATCCCGACTGGGTGTGCAATTCCAATGGCTTTCTTGGATTGATCATGGATCCTTTGACCACAAGAGACGCTGGGTATCGCGTCCAGCGCGTTTCTGGAAGTGTCGTCCCATCGCGCCTTCTTGAAATTGACCAGGAATATCATCGTTTTACAGCTGATGCAACGCCTGGATATATGGTTCTTTTGCCAGTCAAGTCCTCAGAAAGTGCAGTCAATTTTAGAGTATATGCAGGCCCCTTTGCAGAAAGCGTCTTAAAGAAAGTGGATGCAGTTTATACAGACAAAGAAAGTGGCTATAACCCTGATTATATCGCCTGCCAAAGCTTTCATGGCTGGTTTTCATTTATCTCAGAACCCTTTGCGAAGTTCTTGTTTGTTCTGATGAAGTTTTTTCACTATGTGACTGGCTCTTGGGCATTTTCAATCGTATTGCTGACAATTGCGCTTCGCATTCTGCTTTATCCTTTAAATGCATGGTCTTCCAAGTCGATGGCCAGAATGCAGCAGATAGCGCCGCAAGTGGCTGCCATTCAGGAAAAGTATAAAAAAGACCCTAAAAAGGGGCAGCTTGAAATCATGAATCTTTACCGCGAAGGTGGAGTTAACCCCGTATCTGGTTGTGTTCCACTGCTCATTCAAATGCCATTTTTAATCGGAATGTTTGACCTTTTGAAATCCACATTTGAGCTAAGAGGCGCAAGTTTTATCCCCGGGTGGATCGATAATTTAGCATCACCTGATGTTGTATTTTCGTGGAATTACTCATTTCCCGTTATCGGCAATCAATTGCACCTTCTCCCATTCTTACTTGGCGCTGTGATGCTATTTCAGCAAAGAGCGATGTCGACAGCGCCTAAGGATCCAGCGCTCATGACGGAGCAGCAAAGGCAGCAGCAAATGATGGGCAATGTGATGGGGGTTGTCTTTGCGATTATGTTTTACAGCTTCCCCTCGGGATTAAACATCTACTGGCTCTCATCCATGATACTTGGGATGGGGCAGCAATGGTGGACGGCAAAGACGCTAAAAGCAAAACCTGTTCACGCTGTCATTTTAGATAAGAAGAAATAGACTTCACTCATGATCGTCTGGGATAAATTCGTTGAGAGTCAAAAAAATCATTTTGGATCTGCAACGATTGACAAATGGTTAAAATCCCTAAAAGTCATTAAATTTGACGCGGGCAACCTTTACCTTGAAGCTCAGGATGCTTTCCAAGCCATGTGGTTTGAAGAGCATATTCGACCAAAGCTTCAGCAAGGTCTTACCAATAATAACAACAGAAAAATAAAGGTGCATTTATCTGTTGAAGGTGACCCAATCGAGCAAAAGGACAAAAAGTCGCGGTCTTTCAAAGCTCAAATAAAAGATGAAAAACCAAAATTTAGCCTCTCATTTGATGAATTAGATCCTTACTGCACTTTTGACTCTTTGCAACCTTTAAGTTCTAATCAAATAGTCTATCAAGTGATCGATGAAGTGTTAGATTTAAGCACTCCAAAATATAATCCTATCTATCTTTTTGGAGGCGTTGGGGTGGGTAAGACCCATCTTTTAATGTCGATTGCACATGCCTTAAAGCTTAAGGGCGTCCACGTCCTTTATTCAAAGACAAGCACTTTCACAGATCATGTGGTATCGGCAATAAGAGCCGGGGAGATGTTTAACTTTAGAGATACCTATAGAAATGCAGATGTTTTAATTATCGATGATGTCCAAGAGCTTTCTAAAAAGGGGGCCACTCAAGAAGAGTTTTTCCATACCTTTAATACGCTCCATATGGAGGGAAAACAGATTATTTTGTCTGCAAATTGCCCACCATCAGCTCTTACATTTGTCGAGCAGCGCTTGATCAGCCGTTTTGAATGGGGGATTTCTTTACCCTTAAATATTCCAACCGATGAGGAAATTAAAGAAATTTTAAGTATTAAATCGCAAGTGATGCATTTTCCTATCCACCAAAAGGTGATTGCATTTCTTGCAGAATCATTTTCTAATGCGACAAGCTGTATCAAAGCGCTTGAAGCATTAGTGCTTCGCTCCCATTTAAAACACTATGAAGCAAAGCAAATTACAGCCCTTTTGGCAGCTCAGTTTCTTCATGATCTTTTAAATGAAGAAAAGCAAGCAGCGCTCACACCTGTTTTAATTATAGAGATTACAGCGCAATACTTTGGAATACGCCCCACAGATATAACAGGCAAAGTCAAGACAAAAGACTGCGTATTTCCTCGTCAAATTGCGATGTACCTTTGCAGGCAACTTTTAAAAATACCTTTTACGAAAATTGGAGAGATTTTTGAAAAAGATCACTCTACTGTCATGACAAGTGTCAAGATGATCAAAACAGGAATGGAAAAGGACAACGGCGATATCATTTTGCCCGTCCGCGCTCTACTCAAGCGCGTTAAAGAGCCTCAAGTTTTAACCTAGAAACGGCAGTTCGAGATGGCGAGTTAATGCAAGATCTTGAATTAGAATCACTTTGCAATGTGGTGGGACATTCCCAAATGGTGAAGGACCACCCCATTGCAAATGATTCTGGTTCAAGAGATTGCGTTAAGTTGCCGTCTCCAACTGCCGTTTCTAGGTTTAAGTGACTAACTCGAAAACTTGAGGCTAGGCATCGCTTGAGCATGTGGCCTCATCCTATTACCCATATCTTTTCTATCGCTGCTGCCGCAGCTCTAATTTTATTTCGCTTCTACCCCACATTCCACGTCGCTTCGCTCCGTTTCATGCGGGGCTGCTGCACTAAAAGCGGCTGCCGCCGCTGGTCACAGTAGTGACCAA
>JABDAE010000014.1 GCA_013289325.1 Chlamydiota bacterium | reverse complement strand
TGGATTATGGCTGAAAAAACAGAACAAGCTTCGCCAAAAAAGCTAAAAGACGCAAAAAAAAAGGGACAAGTCGCAAAATCGCAAGATTTGCCATCAGCTTTTACCTTTATTATCTCAGTTGCAGTTGTCTTGCAAATGAGCCGTATCCTCTACGAAAAACTTGGCGCCTTTGTCATTGGCACATTCAACCAAGTCTCTATTGGCAACCTTGAAACTGCAATCCCTGCCCTCATGCAGCAAGCCAATCAGGTCATCTTTGAAAGCAGCATCCCCGTTTTATTAATTGTGTCAGCTGTCGGCGTGATCATCAACTTCATATCAACTGGACCCGTCTTTGCCCCGGAAGTCTTTAAATTCGACATCAAAAAATTTAATCCCGTAGAAAATCTAAAAGCCAAATTTAAGTTTAAGACACTTTTTGAATTGATTAAGTCGGTATTTAAAATTACCATCGCCAGCTGGATCATCTACGACGTGATGTATAGTAGCTTACCTGTATTGATCAGAGCAGTTTCTTTGCCAATGATCGATACCTTAATGATCTTTTATGCATTTTTAATGCAAGTTGTGATAAAAGTGGGTTTATTCTTCATTGCAGTCGCTTTAGCCGATTTCGTCTTCCAAAAGAAAAATTTTGCTAAAGAGATGATGATGGAAAAATTTGAGGTTAAGCAAGAGTATAAAAATACGGAAGGTGATCCTCAAATTAAAAGTAAAAGACGGCAAGTGGCACAAGAGATCGCCTATCAAGAAGGGCCAACTGCCGGAGTAAGAAGGGCGCAAGCCATTGTAACTAACCCAACACACTTAGCCATTGCCCTTGGCTATCGAAAAGATATCGATGCCGCCCCTTTTATATTGGGTATGGGGGAAGGGCCTCTTGCCAAAAGGATCATTGAAATTGCAAAAGAGTGCGATATTCCAGTTGTAAGAAATATAAAGCTTGCCCATCGCTTATGGGACCAAGGGGAGCTTTATGAGTATGTCCCAGATGACACTTACGAAGCCATTGCAGAAATACTGCGCTGGATTGCAAACTTAAACACTGAAACCAGCTATGACTATGCTGAAAAGGAATAAATAAAGAATGGGATTCATTAGAAAAATTCTCGACGGAATTACTCTTCGCCTAGGGGGCGAAACCTCAATGGATCGGATCTCAAGGGCAAGTGACGTTGGACTTGCTGTCTTAGTCATCGCCATCTTAGCGATGATTGTGATCCCTTTAAACCCTCATGTCATCGACTATTTGATTGCCCTTAACTTAGCTATTTCTGTCGCATTGCTTATGGTATCTCTTTATATCCCAAGTGCCACACAGCTTTCAATCTTTCCCTCTTTACTTCTGATTACAACACTCTATCGACTAGGTTTAAATATCGCCGCCACAAAGCAGATTTTACTCAATGCAAACGGCGGCTTGATCATTCAGCAGTTTGGTGACTTCGTCGTAGGAGGTAATTTTGTCGTCGGCGGTGTGATCTTTTTGATCATTACTTTAGTGCAATTTATCGTAATTACAAAAGGCGCTGAGCGCGTTGCAGAAGTTGCTGCCAGATTTACACTCGATGCGATGCCAGGCAAGCAGATGAGTATCGATGCCGACATGCGAGCAGGTATTTTAGACGCCAATCAAGGAAGGGAAAAAAGGCTTCTTATCCAAAAAGAAAGTCAGCTTTACGGTGCGATGGACGGCGCCATGAAATTCGTTAAAGGGGATGCCATTGCTGGGATTGTCATCACTTTAATTAACATCATTGGCGGTATGATCATCGGATGGCAAATCCATAAGATGAGCGCTTGGGATTCTGCCACAACGTATACGCTGTTATCCATCGGCGAAGGGTTAGTGGCCCAAATTCCGGCTCTTTTGATCTCAATCACAGCAGGGATTGTCACCACACGCGTATCGACAGATAAAGAGCGATCCAATTTGGGTAGTGAGATCTCAGGACAAATCTTAAAGCAACCAAAAGCGCTAATGCTCGCTGCCGGCTTTTTGCTCGGGATGGCAATTATTCCGGGATTTCCGACAGCTCCCTTCATGATCTTAGCTGCAGCCTTTGGACTTATCGGCTATGCGGTTTGGTCTACAGAGCAAAAACAGATCCAAGCTGCCAAGTCAAGTGGTGGCCTCATGAGCGCTGCTGGCGGCGATACGACTATGGACACCTCTGTCAAAGGACATAAGGTCGTTTCTGGTGGCGGCATTGATAGCTATGCGTTGACTCTTCCTGTAGTCATCGAATGTGGGAAATTTCTTTCCGCTGAAATTCAAAAGGCCCAAAAAGGGCAAAGCTTTGTCGATCAGATGATCCCCAAAATGAGGCAAGCGCTTTATGCCGATTTGGGGGTGAAATTTCCTGGCGTTCACGTGAGAACTGATTCGCTTATTTTGGAGCCGGATGAATATTCGATCCATTTAAACGAAGTGCCCATCGTGAGGGGAAAAGTATTAGAAGGGCATTACTTGACAAACGAGTCACAAGAAAACCTTAAGCGCTATAATTTAGCTTTTGAAAGTTATACAAATTCCTTAGGACTCCCCTCCCTTTGGGTAAATAAAGAAAAAAAAGAGCTGCTTGATAAAGCTGGCATTAAGTATTGGAACGCGCTTGAAGTGATGATTTTGCATTTATCTTACTTTTTACGCCACTATGCCAATGAGTTTGTCGGTATTCAAGAGGTCAAATCCATGCTTGAGTTTGTGGAAAAATCATTTCCCGATTTGATTAAAGAAGTCACCCGCCTTATTCCTTTGCAGAAAATGACAGATATCTTCAAACGCTTAATTCAAGAACAAGTTTCTGTGAAAGACTTAAGAACAATTTTAGAATCTTTAAGCGAATGGGCGCAAACTGAAAAAGATACGGTTCTTTTAACTGAATATGTAAGATCTTCTTTAAAGCGCTATATCAGCTACAAATACTCACAGGGGCAATCGGTCTTATCCGTCTATATCTTAGATCCTGAAATTGAAGATATGGTGCGCGGCGCTATTAAACAAACATCTGCCGGGTCATACCTTGCGTTAGACCCAGATTCAGTACAGCTCATTTTGCAAGGGGTCAGATCGACGGTAGCGCCTCCTCCTCCCGGTGGCCAACCCCCTGTGCTTCTCACAGCCATTGACGTCAGGCGATTTGTGAGAAAACTTATCGAAATGGAATTTGTCGACATCTCTGTTGTTTCTTACCAAGAAATCGTCCCTGAAATTCGAATCCAACCACTTGGGAGGGTGCAGATTTCATAAGGGATGAGCGATACCAGAATTCCAGATCCAATCCCCGATAAAACCCTTGAGGCCATGAAAGCTGTCCAAGCCGATACCACTCAAGAGCTAAGGGCTGAGCAGCTAGAAAGTATCGATTCATTCCAAGATGCACTAGAAGAGATGGTCAACCCCTTTGCCATTGCAAAAAAAGAAAGGCCTATCAAAGAGCAGCTATCTAGAGTGCAAAAGCAAGTCAAAGCAGGCTTAAGCGAAAGAGCCATTATTCCATTAGAAAAAATTCAAGAAAGCGCTGAAAAATTCAGTAGGCAACAAAGGGAGATGCGCGTTGATGTGCTGATGCTTCTTCGCGAAAGAATCAAGGAAGGGGCAACAAAAGAGGATATTTTATCGATCCTCTCCCAATTTTTCCCCGATGCGATGATTGCAGATGAGGCTTTATCTTTTCTTCTTGAAACAACAGATGGCGCCTTGGCAGAGCAAGTACAACTTGCAAAAGAGGAGCTTAATTTAACAAGAGGACGCGAAATTGCAGCAGGGAAAAATATTGCGCACATTGCCCGTCAAGGCGAAGACAAGGGACTTGGCGCTGCGTCGACGCTGCGAGATCTTTACCGCGATATTACCGGAAACCCGCGCGATTCAAGCACTCTTTTTGATGAACTTTCAAAGCGATATGCCTATAAAGACCTTCAAAAAGTGATCTTTTTTTTGCTTCACTCCCTCGGCAGCGATTTAAATGCAAAGGGTCCATCCATTTCAAGAGGGCTTTTGCATCGCCTAATCACGGAGACAAGGTCTTTACAAGCAATTCTTGGTGTTTACAAATTCTTTAGGTCTAGAATGGCTCTTATCGATAAACTGATGGAAAAAGAAGGGCTAACTCGCCCCTCACAATTTACCTTCGAAACGCTTTCCAAACAATTTATGGCGCTTGCATCCGATAGATACCCCACCTCTTCAAAGGCGTTACAAGGCACATTGCGCCTTGGAATAGAGAAGTGGATTCAAGCTAAAATCATCGCCTTAAGCCAGTATCGCGATGCCGTAAGACAAGTTGCCTCTAACCAAATCTTTAAATCCCCTCAACATCGCGACGACCTATACATGGCAATTCTTGAAGCCCTTGAAGAGCTTGAAGATGAACTTGAGGACTTAATGGATATGCTCAATCAAGAAAAAGAAGAGCAGGAAGATCAGGACGAAGAAGATGATGATGAAGAAAAGAGGTAAAACAAAATGAATACCGATTCTTTTAGCGTGCTCCTTGAAGAACTTGGCAAAGAACTAAGTAAAGAACTTGGAGGCGCCCTTGGTGGCCATCTGGCGCTGCATCCCGATCGCAACAACTCCTGTTTAATTCACTTAAAAGAAGGCATCAACATTCAACTTGAGATCGATTCAACAGGAGAATTTCTCATTCTTGGATGTATGATTGGAAAAGTGCCAGCCGGTAAATACAGAGAAAACCTTTTTAAAGAGGCGTTAAAAGCAAACGATGCCGACTACCCAACTCATGGTATCTTTGCCTACAGCAAAAAAGAAGATGAACTCCTTCTTTTTCAAAAAATCCATCTGACTGATTTAAGTGGCGTAAAGCTTGCTTCAATGATTGACCCCTTTGCCGCAAAGGGGCTGATATGGATAGAAGCAGTCAAGGGAGAGACAATTCCATCTGCAACAAACGAGCCGGGAGTTCGCACCCCCGGCAGCGGTTTATTTGGACTTTAAAACTCTTTTAGTATCCGTGTGATGAGCCACAACCACAAGCGGAGCGGACGTTTGGATTGCTAATCTTAAAACCTGCACCTTGAAGACCATCGACATAATCGATCTCAGAGCCGATCAATCTTGGCACCATATTTTCCTGAATGTGGATTTGAATGCCAAGCGACTCAAAAACTTTGTCGTCTGCATTTGCTTTTTCAGAATAATCGAGTGCATATTCAAAACCGTTGCAACCAGACATCCTTTCAGCAAAGCGGATGCCGTAGCCTTGTTTACCTTCTTCGGCAAGGATCTCTAAGTATTTTTTTGCCGCGCGTGCAGTAATGGTGATTGTACTCACATCGGCTTCTTCTTCTAAAAGGGCGTTTAAGCGATCGACCAATCTGTTGATTGCCGCATCATCCATTCCGTGTCCAAGCATACCCCCCTCAAGTGTCTCCCATGTCGCTGCGTGGCAGCCGACGCAGTGTAAACCTGCGTTTGTGATCTCTTGAGAAAGCCTTTGCGCCTTATGAGGAAAAAGGGATAAAATGGCCTCAATTGTCATCTCGCGATCAACTTTTTTTGGTTTTGCGCTATCGCCGCAGCAAGATGATGCGGATGGCGCACTATCTCCGCAGCAAGATGATGCTGACTTTTTTGGTTGACAGCATGAGGATTGGTTTGATGACGATTGGTTTGATTTAGGCTGACAACATGACATGAAAAGGTTCTCCTAATATAATTGTTAAAACGATATTTCTACTGTACCACATCGGATTTTACATTGGCAAGCAAGACGTTCATCGCAAGCGCCATCGCCAAGAAAATCTTTTTCTTCTTGTGTGGGCTTTGAAAGGTTTTCATGCCCTTTTTTAACCTCGATCACGCACGTGCCGCATACCCCTTCCGTGCAGGCAAAGGGAACACCTGCGTCCTCACATACCTCAGCAATCGGCGAGTTATCTGGTAATTCGCTTTCTTCTTTATTATGCTCAAAAACCAACTTAGCCATGAGATTTAAACTCCAATATAATTTTAAGAACTATTAAACCACAAAACTACATATAAATCAAGAAAAAATTAAGGATATAAGAATAATCATGATTTTTCTCAACTCTTTATATGTCAAAATCTTATATTCTCAAGCATTCCCTAACTTCTAACTCTCTCATGATTTAAAAAGAGAGAGCTAAAAGTTAGTTTTTTACAAAAACCTAAAGCTTGTCTTATGACTTTTTCAGTGTATACCAACCTAAAGACGCTCCTTTTACAGTTTGAGAAAGCTCTGTGGAGTTGTATTTGCGGTCGCTGCATATAATCCTAAAAACGGCAGTTGGAGACGCTAACTTGCCACAATCTCTTGAACCAGAATCATTTGCAGTGGGGCGGTCCTTCACCACTTGGGAATGTCCCGCCCCACTGCAAAGTGATTCTAATTCAAGATCTTCATGCCAATTTAGCATCTCGAACTGCCGTTTTTAGGATAATAGACTTCTTTCGAAACTATTTTCTTGACATGAAATTAGCGGCTGTTGATGATTTTGCTATGAGTTTGTACCCACATATATTCAAAAATTTTTGGTCTTTAATGTAATAAGAACGCAATTAACCTAAAGGAGATTTTATGTCAGCAAAGGTCGGAACACCTGCTTTTTCAGCACCCAATTTACCAAAACCCCCATTTCAACCAGTGAAATTACCTCAACCACCATCTGACTTCCATAGGCATGTCCCCGCCTTTTCACCGCCAAAAAATGAGAGTCCAGTCAATTTTGGAGTCACGAGCGTAAACCCGCCTTCAGGGTATGCCACCTATAAAAATGGCAACACAACTTACCATGTTGCGGGTTCAAAAAACGATGTCCAAGTAGGTGCTTCCCATACAAATGGCCCCACTACTTACTATGGTGCAGCGACAAAAAGAGGTGGTCAGGTAGGCGTTTCTCATCAATCCGATTGCGCCATCTCATAATTTAAGAACCAAGGAGGTTTTTTATGACTTCAGCTTCTTCAAAACCTGGCGCCTATGCAGATTCAGTCCGTTCTAATCGCACCGTTGAAAGTGTACAAATTGATAGATCCTATCCTACAGCTGAACGCGTCGCAGGCGTAGCTGTTGAAGCTGGCATTGCGCTTGGCGCAGAAGCCATGAGGCTTGGTAGCAGGTCTACAATTGGGGTCGTAGCGGTAGCTGAAGTGCTAGACGTAAGACCTAAAACAGAACAGATGGTACGGGATTTGACTGCCAACACCACAACGCGCTTTAACAATGGAAGCACTGATGTCGCAGTCAATCACGGCTTAGCTAAAACTGTGACTACAACCGATGCTCAAGGACATATAGTAAGAGATGTTAGGGCCACTACAAATACAATTGCAGAAACGACATTTGATAAAAATAGACAATGTGAAGGCACAACCGTTTACACGAGAGACACAGGGATTCATCGCTATGATGGCAATGGCAAGTATCAAGGCTCATCCTGTGTGATTCATTAACGACAAGTTTATACTCATTTAAAATTGTTTATTGGGACCTGGGCCATCGCAACTGCATAAAATTATGCAAATTACATAGACCAGGTCCCAAAGACTCATTTAGCGGCAGGATAAACTTTATTAGCTACTACTGCTGTACCTGCGCCGAAAGCAAAAGCCCCTATAGAAGTGAAAAATGCTTTACAAATTCCCTCACTTGTTGTTAAAACAACAACTTTTTTTCCATCCAAAACCCGAGTAACCGGGATTACTTCTCCATTTGCATTTATGTGCATCATAGGTTCGAGAGTGCACATACTCTTGGCCACCCAAAGACCAGCTGCTCCTCCTGTTGCAGTACCCGCTCCGATGGCAACAGTTTTTGTATAATCGCCCAAGACTTCACCCGTTGATTTAACTGGTTGTGTCATAAAATTACTCCTTATGTTTATTTTTTGATTTATTTGTTTTTTGTGTACTTGAATTTAAAACTCACTCCTTAGGGATCTTGGCCCCTACTACCCCACCCACAGCGCCACCTAAGGCTCCATAGGCCATTCCAATTCCGGCTCCAGGAAGCCCCCCGATAGCAGCTCCAAGCAGCGTACCTCCTACAATTCCACCTGATGTACCAAATATTACCCCTTCTGTGGCATAATTATTGTTCCCAGTAGTTGGTGCTTGTGGAGTAGGAGGTGGCGTTGACGGCATAGGAGCTGCCGTTTTGCTGGGCTGAGAAGGCCCTTTTCCTGAACCTGCGGGTCCTTTAACTTGGGCCTGAACTGCACAATCTCCGTTGGATAATTGAGACAATTGTAGGTACCCCTTCTGTAAGAAAGCCTCAAGCTGATGATCGCTTAAATTTAAAGGTAATCCTCGCACATCATAAGAATGAACGGCTCTTTGTTTTCCTTTGATTGTCACAAAAAACACTCCTTGATTAAAGGAGACCTGATCTACCTTTTCCATGCCGGGACTCATGGATATATTGTTTGAAGCTATTATGTAGGACTGCTGTAAATTGACATCTTGGCGACTTGAAATGAACATGCGTACCTCCCATTATTGAGCGCTCTTTATTGAGAACTCTGCTACGCAAATCTAAATTAAAGAAAAGATTTTCATCAAGAAAATACGTCCTACTTCACTTATGTCAGCCATTCCCGCTAAAAATTGCAGTCTTTTGAGGCTGACAATAAAATTAGCGTGAATTGCTGCATTTTTTAGAATGAGCGTTAAACCTAGAAACGGCAATTTGCCATCTCCAACTGCCGTTTTTAGGTTAAAGTCTTAAGACGGGTGATCGCTCGATCTGGATCTGCCGGAGTTTAAATAAAATTGCAATTCATCAAGCGCCCCTTTCATCTGAATTCCAACCCTATTTTGGTCCACTTCAGGATCACGCCCTATAGCCTCTACAAATGCCCTTGCATTTTCATAAGTCGAAATCATCTGAATACGCCGTCTCAATTCATCCTTTTTAGTCTCTGGCATATCTCTTGAAATAATATCAGCCACTTCCTTTTTAAAGTCCTCAACATGTTCTTGCAATTCCTGATTTTTCGCTTCTAGTTTTATTTTCGCTTTCTCAAAGCTTTGGAGGACATCGGCTGAACTCACGGTGTAGCCTAATGCATGCCAAGCCCCTTTAGTCACTCTCATGGAAAGAGAGGATCTCGTCCTGTCACCAGTTTGATCTGTAGTTAGAGCTGTCTTAATTCCTTCAATATTGTCAAAATCTTTTTCCTCAAGCGCACCTGCTGCATATGCTTCAAAAATATCGCGAAGGACTTCCCTTTTCTCTTGAGTGAGCGCTTTGACGTTTGGTGCCCATAATGTATTTTTATGAACGGGATGGGATTGAACTTTACTTTCAACAGCTTGATAAATTTCCCTGAAATCTTTTTCACTGATTTTCATAAACACCCCCACAAAACAAAGTTAATTAAAACTCTTGCAAACCTATAACTAAATTATTTCATATTAAGATTTCATTGTAAAGAGATAATGTATTAAAAACCCTTGCTATATCAGGGCGTTTTTGGTACTTTTGAAACACTTTCGGTATAGACATTGTCCAAGCAAGAGATAGCAAATTAATGAAAAAAATTGCCCTTTGGATCTTAATTTTGTATTTACCTTTTTTATCAGCAGAAGATACAGCCAATCACATCCTATTCCTCATGCAAAGAGGTAAGACGTCAAAGGCGTTGCAAGCATATGAAGCCTACGTCAAAAAAGAGGGGAAAAACGACTTTAGTCTTTTAGAAAAGCTTGGACTCATCCTCCTTGACCAAGGATTAAAGAGCCAAGACAAAGAGGTGCGCCTCATGACTTTATATGGCGCTGGAATTTCGATGAATGAAAAGGCCCTATACATCATCGAGGATTCCTTACAAAGTCAAGATCCAGATCTGCAACTCATCGCTCTTAATTTCTTAGATAGATACCAAAACGTACACTCAGATCTATTTTTGCATAAGGCCATGCTTTCAAGTTTTTTTGCCATACGACTTGAAGCTGTACTTCGCCTTGCACAAAATAAGGATAGCAAAGCCATTGGCCACCTCGAAGGTCTAATGGCAAAAGTGCCTGAAGAGCTATGGCCAATCTTTCCCCAGTTTTTTGCGGCACTTGGCACCCCACAAGCTAAAAAAACCCTTCGCAAGTTATTATCCCACCCGGGTGCTGCTGTAAGAATTGCTACAATTATTGCAATCGTTGAAGAGCATCACGACGATTTCCTGCCCGACATAAGAAAGTTAAGTACCCATCATGGCTCTTTACAACAAGAAGTATGCGCGTTTGCTTTTGGCGCTTTTAAGGATGCCTTTTCAATGAAGCGTTTAATGGAGCTCTCTTCAAATCCAAATCCACATGTAAAAATTGCAGCTAACTTCGCCCTTTATGAACTTGGAAATCGAGAAAGCATCGTAGAGATAGAAAAAATGGCAAAAGAGGAAAATCCTTTTGCTATCACTTTACTTGGCAAAATACAAGGCTCAAATCATACCCTTAAATCCCTTCTTAAAGCTTCAAACATCAATACACAACTTAATGCAGCCTTAAGCCTTCTAGCTTTAAAAGATCAAAGTTGCCAAAAGATCATTCTCAATATATTAATCCCAGATTGCAAAGATTTAAGCGTAATGAAGATAACATCACCTGGCAATGCCTTAAGTGCCTATAAGTATATCCCATCATCTGCTCAAAATCTAAAAGACGACTCTATGGCCCAAGAAATTGCCTTACACATGAGAGAAGAAATTTTAAGGCAGTCGGTGGATTTACCTGAAGAGATCTTTTTATCCATTGCCGGAGCAATTTTTGAAAATGCGCAAAATGATCTTCTCCCCACACTTGCTGAAGTTTTAATTAATCATCAGAGCAAAGGCACAATCGCTCTTTTAGAAAAGTATCAGCAAAAAGCAGGAGCGCCTTTAGTGCGCAACTACTGCAACTTAAGCTTATTTCGCTTAAGAGAAAAAGGCCCATATGCAGAAAACCTTAAAATTTGGGTTGCCGAGCAACCAAATGCTCAGTTAATATGCTTTCGTAAAACATTGCCACTAGATCTTCGTGAGAATAAAACTTTCGATCTAACACCGCAAGAAACATCGCGCCTTCTCCTTGAAACGTTTGAGTCCTTTGCCAAAATGCAAGATGATAAAGGGGTGAACATGCTAATTTCTCTATCTTTGTTGGGCAATCCTAAAAACACTTACGCGCTGATCGGCTTGCTTTTGCGCGCTATTCAATGATCCTAGATCCGGCAGTTCGAGATGGCAAATTAATGCAAGATCTTGAATTAGAATCACTTTGCAATGGGGTGGGACATTCCCAGAGGGTGTTGGACCACCCCATTGCAAATGATTCTGGTTCAAGATCTTGCATTAATTTGCCGTCTCCAACTGCCGGATTTAGGATGATTAGACTTCTTTGGAAACTCCATTTGATCGCTAAACTCATGCTTTTTGGCATCTTTGCTGCAAAATTTTTCAACCAGGTGTATCATGCTTTCAAAATTTTGCAGCAAATCTGCACAAAAATCCCAAATTTTATCAACCAAAGCGAGTTTCGAAAGAAGTTTATTAAAAATTTTTTCTTTTTCGCTATATTTTTTTCTAAATTTTACCTTCTTATAGGCGATGAGATCACGGTCGATCTCAATAATCCAACCTACTCTAACAACACATTAACGACTACATCCGGTGGGATTATCACAGGACCTCAATTTCGACTTCAAGCCATGAGCATTACCATTGAAACTGACGGTCAAGAGATATCACAAGTAATCGCTGAAGAAAATTTAATTTTTGAATGGGATAGCCACCTCTTTATCGGAAGGAAACTGTACTTTAATCCTAAGGACAAAACAGCCATCATTGAAGAAGGTAAAACAATGATGGAGCCGTGGTTTTTTAGCGGCTCAAAAATTACAGTGCTATCTACTGGCAACTATATCATCGAAAATCCGATCGTCACAACATCTGAAAATACCGATCCCGAATGGCAAGTCTTTGCTGAGAATGCAACGCTTGATAAAGACCTCAATTTAAGCACTGAAAATGTCAAATGCAAATTTTTAAAGCTTCCCTCTATTCCACTTCCAAATTTTAACGCCAATTTGAATACAATATTCGACGGCCCTATTCGCTACAGCATCAGGTGGGGCGGCAACCAGGGGCATAGGTTAGGCATGGTCTACGAGGCAATCTCCTGGGCACAATTTAAGGCATTTCTTCGACTCGACTACCGAATCAATAGAGGAATCGGGGGCGGAGTTGAAACCTTGTATCTAGCAGAAGATCTTAAGACGAAATTCAAGTCGATTAACTATGCCGCAAGGGATTCATCGATTATCCACCCAAATCAGCGCTTTCGATATAGATTCCAAGGAGCCTTAGAGAGTCAACTTGTCTCAGATACGGTCCAAGTGCACCTTGCTTACGATAAACTAAGTGATATCGATATGGCCTCTGACTATGCAGATAGCGGTTTACAAAGCGAAATAGCGGGAAGAACCGAATTTACGGTTAGGAGGCAAAGTGAAAAATGGATTGCCAATATGTTCACAAGGGTGCGCCTTAATCAATTTCAAACAGTCAAACAAGAACTTCCGACCTTTGAAATCTCCTCTCTTCCAATAACGCTTGGAAAAACCGGGATCATCGCAAGTGGAATATTAAAGGCCGCATACCTTGACTTCTCCTATGGCAATAACATGCTAAACACTCACAATTACGCCTCCACCCGTTTTGAAATAGCTCCATCAGTTTATAAAAGCATCCCTTTTAAATATTTTACTATGACTCCTGAAGTATCAGCCCATTGCATCGCCTATGGCAATAGTCCAAGTGGCTCTTCCAAATACTTAGCGCTTGCAAAATTTACCCTAAATACTGAAAATTCGTTTTCACGTGATTTTGGATGGTTTAGACATGTCATAAGCCCATATGTGCGCTATAATTACTACACGATGCCGACAGTAAGCCCAAAAGACCATTACATCTTCGATATCGATGACGGATGGACCCGTTTAAATATGATGACATTTGGCTGTAGGCAAAGCTTTTATGACAACAACAATTCTTATGTAAAGCGCGCAATTGTCGCAGACATCTTTGCAAATGCATTTTTTAATACTACAACCTTTGCGTCTATAATCCCTAAAGTGTATGGAGAGCTTGTGTTTAATTCGCTTAGCACTCTTAAGCACACAGTCAACACCGCCTGGGATTTCGATCACAATATAGTCGATCACTACAATATCAGAACTGAACTTACGATAAGTTCTGATGCCGCTCTTTCCTTTGAATATCGCTATCGAAGCCCTTTTGACTTTCGCAAAGTCGATCGCACCAATTACATCCTAGATGCCTATCGCGATCAAAAAACGCTTGCTGCGTCACAGCTTTCCGATAGACGGGATACTTTTTTGTTTCATGCCTTTTATCGCTTTGACCCGCGATTTGCCCTTGAATTTGAATCTCATACAGGATGGGGGCGCCGTTTTGAGCCCAACTACAATGAATTTGAGATCAACCTTCTTGGCAATTTGCCTTGCGCTTGCAAAGTCAGACTTTCCTACCAACATAAAGAGCACGACGATAGAGTTTCTGCTTACCTCAGCATGGCTATCAATCCCCCTCCATGTAGATACCGCGAGTCTGCAGAACCATTTAAACCGCGCTTTTAAATATACCGAAAGTGTTTCAAAATTTGTTTTTTGGCACAGAGAAAGCTCTAAGGGGTTCGACGATCACAAAAGGGTTAGTATGAGGTAATACAACCCCTTTTGTGATCGATCGAACCGCGGGGCTTTCTCAAAGCCAAAAATCCAAATTTTGAAATACTTTCGGTATATCGGATTAGACGTTTCTATGAACACAACTTTGATTTGTATTATTAACCTAGAAACGGCAAAGTAATGTTTGAGATTGATTATTATTTTTGTTTCTACGTATAAAATATAAAACACCACACAATGGAGGACAAAATGGCATCACAGGTAGTTCCTGAAAGAAATTGTAATGTGACATTAGAGCAAATATTTGATAACCAATTTAGGCAGCAGATTCATCAATTTGCAAGACAAAGGGTAAAAAAAGATATTGCGGCAGGAGTTGAGCATCTTCTTCCGGATATCGAACAAAGGATTGTGAAATGTTGGCAAGAATTGTTGAGAGGATTTAAAAAAGCTATAGACGATAAAAAACTGCCCTATTTTGTTGCCATTGAAGGAGATAGAGAGGGTATACAAATTATTGTCGATAACTTTGTGCTCAAGTCGAATTTGGCTGCCACCTATAATGTAAGCTCCCAAGAGAGCAACAAAGCTGCAGACGTTAAGTGGGGCCAGCTTTTCTCGGACACATTTTTCAATGTCACATCAAGCACTAATGAAGTTATCATTTCCTTTAGAAAATCTTAAGGGTTTTTCGTATGCAAAAGGCTTAATAGACTTAATGTAATCGCGCTTCCTTAACCAAGGAGGCGCGATTACATTATCCTAGAAACGGCAGTTCGAGATGGCAAATTAATGCAAGATCTTGAATTAGAATCACTTTGCAATGGGGTGGGACATTCCCAAATGGTGAAGGACCACCCCATTGCAAATGATTCTGGTTCAAGAGATTGCGTTAAGTTGCCGTCTCCAACTGCCGTTTTTAGGATTATGTCTAATGATGAGTCACAAACGATATATGAGGTTTTCATAGACTTTTTTATCTTTATTACATTAGAATCAAATCCTTTAAATCCAAGGAGGATAACAGTATGCAATCTTCACCTAAAGAAATTATTTTCGAAGAACAGGCAAGAGACTTACTAGTCGCAGGAATAAAAAAACTTGAAGGCGTTGTCGCCTTTACACTAGGTCCTAAGGGGCGCAATGTGGGCCTTGAAAAAAGCTGGGGAGCGCCCACAATCACAAATGATGGCAACAGCATCATTAAAGAGATTTCTGTTAAATGCCAATATGAAAATATGGGCATTGCAATGGCTAAGGAAGTGGCGCAAAAGATTAAAGAAAAATGTGGAGATGGCACAACGACATCGATTATCCTGTTAAAAGCTCTCGCTGAAGGCGGCACCAAACAAGTCGCAGCAGGAGCAAGTCCCATCGGCATCAAACGCGGAATGGAAAAAGCTCTTGAAGTGATCTTAGCTGACATTGAAAAAACTGCCACTCACATTAAAAATGCCAAAGAAACGCGTGGCATTGCAATCGCGTCCGCATCTGGCAATGAAGAGATCGGAACAATGATTACAGACGCACTTGAAAAAGTCGGAAATGCCGGAGTCATCACGATTGAAGAGGCAAAAGGAACTGAGACAACAATTGAGATTGTGGAAGGGATGCAGTTTGATAGAGGGTATATTAGCGCCTACTTTTGTACAAACAACGACAAGTTGATTGTCGAAATGACAAATAACCCTCAAGTCCTTATCATTGATAAAAAAATTTCTTCTATACACGAAATTCTCCCAACACTTACTGCCATGGCAACTTCAGGTAAGGAACTTCTGATCATCGCCGACGACGTTGAATCCGACGCCCTTTCCACTCTTGTTGTCAATAAGTTGCGCGGAACATTAAAAGTTGCAGCCGTCAAAGCCCCTGGATTTGGAGACAGGAGAAAAGCCATATTGCAAGACATCGCTGTTTTAGTAGGCGCTCAGGTGATCTCTGAAGAAGTAGGGATGACATTAAATGATATCCCACTATCTGCTATCGGATCGGCAGAAAAAATCACGATCACAAAAGATCATACTGTCATCATTAACGGCAAAGGAACTTCACAAGAGATCAAAGCGCGTATTCATCACATTGAAGCTGAAATAGAAAATACGACAAGCACCTACGACAAAGAAAAACTTCTTGAGAGAAAGGCAAAGCTTGGCGGTGGCGTTGCAGCAATTCGCGTTGGTGCGGCAACTGAGCCTGAACTTAAACAAAAAAAACAAGTCTTTGAAGATAGCTTAAGTTCCACAAAAGCAGCCCTTGAAGAAGGAATCGTTCCTGGTGGCGGAGTTGCGATGCTTAATGCTTCAAAAGCACTAGATAAACTTAAATTAGAAGGCGATGAGGCAATCGGCGTAAAAATTGTAAGACATGCAATTGAAGCCCCTCTTAAGCAAATTGCACACAATGCTGGAAGAGATGGGTCTGTCATCCTGGCAGAAGTGTTAGCAGCTAAAAACAACTACGGTTTTAATGTCCTTAGCGAAAAGATTGAAGACTTAATCGCAGCAGGCGTTGTCGATCCGGCTAAGGTTGTTAAAAATATCTTAATCCATGCAGTTTCAGCTGCTGGTATCGTCATCATTTCAGAAGCCCTTATCGGCGATGCAGAAGAAGACGAAGAAGACTAAACGTCTATGTTCATGAAAATCACAAAAAAGCCTTGGCTCGCATTTTGTGATTTTCGTGAACAAGGTCAAGAGGCTGAAAAATCACAAACCTATCCGGCTAATTCTTTGAAATACTGAGTATATGGAGTCAAATCATAAAGATAAAGATTACTCAATTCGCTTAAAATAAGAATCTTTAATTCCTCAGGATGGATGGCAATAAAGCTATTATACATGTCGTCGAAATCAAATTCAAAGTGGCTTAATATTATTTCTGCTAATTTTCTGCCTTGCAAATCAAAAATAAATGCTTTGTATCTTCCATCACGGTTAACCTCAGCGACTTGGACGATAAATTCCCCGCTAATGTTTAGGCTGTCATGAATGTGGTATTTAGCAATTTCTATTGTCTTGCTTTCTTGATTTTCAAAATTTGAAATATGAATTTCATATTTATCGGGTGAGTTTTTTATAAAAACCATTTTTGAATCTTGATACAGGGGATACTTCCCTTGGAGTTCACCCATTTTATTTGTATCGAGATTTCCCATAAATTCATCATGGATTTTTCCTTCAAAATCAACTATTTTATTATGTCTCGTATCAAATCTACCGTTATCACCGTTATCAGCAAAGATGACAACTAGATCTTTATGGTTAGGTAACTGTGCCATTTCAGCAAAATAAAAAAAATGACCAAGACTTTTATATTCTGGCGTAATGGTTAAAGGGGATATGGTTGCAAGTGCAAGAGAAAAGAAATTATACCGAAAGTGTTTCAAAATTTGGATTTTAGGCTTTGAGAAAGCCCCGCGGTTCGATCGATCACAAGAGGGGTTGTATTGCCTCATACTAACCCTCTTGTGATCGTCGAACCCCGGGGCTTTCTCTATGCCAAAAACCAAATTTTGAAACACTTTCGGTATACATACAATCATAAGAATAATAAGAACCAGACGATTTTTGAAACCTTTCATATTTCTCCTTTGTGATGTATTTTATTAATATACGATATGAGTAAGCTTCTACAATAGTATTCGTTAAAATGAATATAGTCAAGGGGGGAATTGCTGGGGGTAGGAGCTGCTTATCTTGCCCAAATGGATTTTGCTTTATCTATTAACGGACGCAATGCTATACTACCTAGGTAACCATGAGGATTCGAAATGAAAATATTAAGTATTCTTTTTTCACTTTTCTTAGTTTTTGGATTATCCATGGAGGGTGAGAGTAAGGTCATCAAAAATAAATTCCCGACCTATGCTGAGCTACAATCGATATCCTCCTGTGGAGATAAAAAGCTGTCCATTCATAACTACATCCCGAAATACGACGATTTAAGATATGCAAGCAGTTTTGGAATTCAACTTAAGATCGTTTTAGATGGGATTTTTCCTGGCTACGATGATCTGCGGTATATGTCCTCCTTTGGATATAAAAAGCTTTCCATTCATAACTACATCCCGAAGTACGATGATTTAAGATATGCAAAGAGTTTTGGGATTGAACTTGAGATCATTTTAGATGGGCTATTTCCAGGCTACGATGATCTGCGGTATATGTCCTCCTTTGGATATAAAAAGCTTTCCATTCATAACTACATCCCGAAATACGATGATTTAAGATATGCAAAAAGTTTTGGGATTGAACTTGAGATCGTTTTAGATGGGCTATTTCCAGGCTACGATGATCTGCGGTATATGTCCTCCTTTGGATATAAAAAGCTCTTTATTCTTAACTATTTCCCGACATATGATGATTTTAGGTATGCAAAGAGTTTTGGGATTGAACTCCTCTTCTTAGAGTAGGGAATTTGCAACAGACGCCCGAGATGCGGAAAAAGGGCCAAAAGGCGACCCTTAAAGATTTCGTATAGCCCTCGAATTGCCTTTTGGAGGCCATAGGGGGGGGGGCTTATGTTAAACCTAAAAACGGCAGTTGGAGACGGCAACTTAACGCAATCTCTTGAACCAGAATCATTTGCAATGGGGTGGTCCTTCACCATTTGGGAATGTCCCACCCCATTGCAAAGTGATTCTAATTCAAGATCTTGCATTAATTTGCCATCTCGAACTGCCGGATCTAGGATTATGCAAGAGGTCTAATCAATTTTAGCTTTTCGCTGCGGCTTAATTTTTTAATCCTACTTTCTCTCTTTAAGGCTTCAGAACGATTTGGGTGGGATTCGCAAAACAAAATTTTCTTAGGACTTGAGAAATTAAAGAAGCGCGCTCCTTTGCGCGGACTGTTGTGCTCAGCAAAACGCCTCTTTAAATCATTGGTAATGCCAGTGTAGAGTGTTCCCGACTCTGTCTGAATAATGTATACCACCCAATCTGTTGAAGGCGCTTTTTTCAAATTACTTTAGAAGTCTATTGACTATAGATGCGGCGCTGTACGGCTATGATCATATCGGATAATTCGACAAGCGGCGCATCGCAAACACCTGCCCTGTCACATACATAAAGTGTCGTCTTGCCATTGAGCGGCCCTTGTGCTTGTGTAAATGGAATGATCTCGAATAACTCCTTATCATCAAATGCTCTCCAAATGACAGCGCGATTTGGTATAAAGCGGTGATATAGTAGTTTTAAAATTTCTTCTCGATGATCTTCTTGCTCATTTAAAGCGACAACAACTGTAATCCCATGCTTATCATAGTAGCGAAGTAAATTGATCAAATGGTAACAATATCCGGGAGGATAGCGATTGATAAACGGATCTGCTGCCTTAAAGATTTCTTCTGCTTGCGATAAATACTGCTCATCTGAGGTGAGTTGATAAAGCTTAAGTAAGTTTTCACAATGAATGGCATTGCCTGATGGTTCTGCGGTGTCTGAAAAATGGGTTTTTCTAATGATGATATTTTTATCATTTCCTCTTGTCTGGAAAAAAGCTCCATCTTCATTTTTAAAGTGCAACCTAAGTGTCTCTGTAAGTTCTAGAGCCCACTGAAGCCATTTAAAACCTTCGCCCGCTTCAAAGAGCGAAATTAATCCTCTAATCAAAAACGCATGATCTTCCAAGGTGCCTTCATAAAGGGCTTCCCCATCTCTCCACCTTCTTAAAAGGTGGCCATCACGATACATATTATTGCGAATAAACTCTGCTGCATTAATTGCCGCATGCAAAGCTTTTGTATTGTCAAGTGAGGCGCCAACTTCTGCCATCGCAAAAATCATCAGACCATTCCATGAGGTAAGCACTTTATCGTCTTTAAATGGTCTTATCCGTTTATTTCGCACTTGCAAAAGGGTTTCTTTTTGATTGCTAAAAAGGCTTTGAAGTTGCAGTGGATCGATCGCTTTTTTTTCGGCAAATTCTTTTAAAGAAAGTGGGGTATGCAAAATATTTTTTCCATGGAAATTTCCAGCCGCTGTGACGCCATAAAACTCACAAAAAAGCTCCGATTCACTTTTCCCAAAATTATTTACAATTTCCAAAATATTTACAATTTCATCGAGGGACCATGTATAAAATGCCCCTTCCACTTCTGCAGAATCTGAATCTTCAGCAGAAAAAAATGCCCCTTTTTCATGTGTCATATCGCGCAAAACATAATTGACAATCTCTTGGCAAGTAGAGCGGTATAAATCCTCTTGCGTCACTAGATAGGTTTGCAAATAACTATGTGCTAATAACGCATTGTCGTATAACATTTTTTCAAAATGGGGCACAAGCCACGACTCATCTGTAGAATAGCGCGAAAATCCCCCCCCGATCTGATCATAGATTCCCCCTCTATGCATCATATCCAATGTTTTTTCCACAAGAAATAAAGAGCGACTATCTTCTGCAAAAACAGCATAATTCAAAAGAAAATTCCATTGATATCCTACCGGAAATTTAGGTGCTCCCTTAACTCCGCCAAAAATAGGATCTGCCATCTTAAAAAACATTTCAGCCGCATCGTGAATGATTTCCACATCGCTAATTTGCGTATCCTTTGACGGGATATTAGCAGAAAAGGTCTGGACAATACTTTCTGCCTGCTCCAGAACATGTTCTCTTTCCTCACCTTTCCATATATCATTGATTTTGTGTATCATCTCAAATAAACCTGTAAGTCCATGATTAGACTTAGGCGGAAGATACGTAATCGCAAAGAACGGCTGCAATTGGGGTGTTAAGATGATATTTAAAGGCCACCCAGCAGCACCTGATAACATGCTCTGAGCCATTTCCATATAAAGGGCGTCGACCTCTGGAAGCTCTTCGCGATCAACTTTCACGTTGACGAAAGATTCATTCATCAACTTGGCAACCTCAGGGTTTTCAAAAGACTCTTTGGCCATCACGTGACACCAATGGCATGTGGCGTAACCAATAGAAAGAAAAACGGGGCAATCTCTTGTAACCGCTTCTTCAAATGCCTCTTGACCCCATGGATACCAATCTACAGGGTTATGGGCATGTTGAAGAAGATAGGGCGATTTTTCCCTAATGAGTCGGTTCGTAAAGGGGTGAGATTGCGTCATTGCTTATAATGTTTTTTGTTTACTTATCAGCAATTTTACCGGTTTCATCTGATGCTCCGGCTTTTTTCGCATACTGCTGCCAAAGCACTTCAGCTTGACGATCCTTTAATGCAAGCTCTTCTTGATATCTATCTTCTAAGGCTGCAAGCGCTATCTCGTGTTTAATATACTGCTGATCTGCTTTCACTTGCACCTTTTCGACAAGAGCATACAGTGAGGTGATCACATCTAAGGATTTATAGTATTGCTCTTTGTAGTTTTCCTCTTCAGAAAGGTCTGTCGTTTGAGTTTTACTTTGCCAATTTTGTGAAGATTGTGAAGAAGGTGCCTTTGCGTATAAGCTTGACGAAAAAGCTGCGCAGGCCGTAATTCCTAAAAAGGCAATTTTGTATGCGACTTTGAATCTATTTGCACGTATTTTTTTCATGTCATACTCCTTGGTATAGTGAATGAAAGAAATGTATCACTCACAAAGGAACAGGTCAAGCATAATTTTTCAGGATAATTTTTCAGGTGTAATTTTCTTCATCAAAAGGGATTCATCCGGTATTTTGTAAATATGTTGTTTATGCACGTATTCCCCCAGAAAATAGTAGTCCATTCCAATGATTGCGATTAAACGCATTTTAAGATGTTCTGCTAATGCAGGATGCTTTTGCCTAAGCCAGCGATGCAAAAGATATGTCTTATTATAAATTTCTCGGTTTTGCACAAGAGGGTGTTGCACCACTTTGTTATAAATCAATTGCCCAACGTCAATGTGTATAGGAAGGCCATCTAGCACACCCGTATTTTGCATCAAGGCGTGATCATTATCTGCAAACCCTTGTTGGTATTCAAGGAAAAGCATTGTGAGTAGTTCATCGATCAAAAGCCTCGCTTGTCCACTTTCACATTTTGCTTGATACCGATCAATGACTTTTTCCAACAGATCAGCTTTTCTTTGGAGCATAAAGTGAACCTGACTTAAATCCACAAAATGTTTTAGGTTTAATTTATCTTTGAGCGTACAGATCGGCAACTCGTAATCAAGTCTTTGGCCAAAATGAATAAAAATAACACCCGTTTGCTCCTTTAGATACGTAAAGCCAAGGTGCCAGCTTCTCAATAAATTATCTAATTCCTCTCTTTTTTCAATGCGTTTTCTGTCTTGATATTGTTTAACTGTTGGAATAAATGTCAAAAGATCATACCAAGGCTTTGGGCGATATCGTTGAAATTTGATGAACTTGATGACGTATTGACCGTCTGCACTTTCAAATACGTACGACTGACACCCTTTGCCAAGATAGGTAAATTCTTGCTGAAGCGCAGCTCTCACTTCTTCAGTATTAAAGTCATTCTTTAGGGGCAAGTCATTAGAATGATCGGATGTAATATTTGCAATTCTAAAGCCATCGGTTAAGGCGTAATAACTTTTAATCACTCCTTGTGAAACAGCATATGTGCATAAAATAATTACAATAAAAAGAAAGAGCTTTTTGATCATCGCCTACTAACCCTATAAAGCATGTTTTATCAAATGGCTGGTTGAGGTCGTGATGTTTGGCACTCCTTAGCATGCTTTCTCAGTGAATAGGGGCCCCCGCTGACGGGTTCGTTACAACAAGAGCAAATACACGCTTGGGCTTGTGAGTCCATCCAAAACCCTATAAAGCTTATTCTCTTACTATTGTCCAAAAACATGCCAATCCCTTGAAAGCGCCCATTACGACTTTCTCCTACATAACGAGATCCGTTATTCCATTGAATGATTCCCCAACCGTGCGGTTGTTTGTTGCTTTTTCTTAACATCCCTTCATATTCGCAATCGAAGCCTATCGAGTTCGCCCCCAAAACAACAACTTCCCCATCTACTGTTAATTCTTTTCCATCATCAAGCTTTAACTCTCTTACAATTCTTACTGTAGGTTCCAAGAACCCTCCCCGTGGATATATCTCATTGACTGCAGGCGCTCCTATAACGCCGCAATAGGCCGCATGCTCGGCTAACAGATGGATATTGCAAAGCTTCAAACGATCTAAACCTATTTGTATTTTTTCCAAGCTGCCCGTGACAGGTTGATTGCAATTTAAGCAATCACTTTGTTCACACTGGTCTTCGTTCCAGATTCCACTGATCTCCACATTTCGATCCCCACCTACCTTGAAGATACCCCGGCCATGGAACTTCCCATCCTTCCGCTCGCCATCATATGAGGAGCCATTCGACCATTGAGTAGTCCCTTTTTCATTAGGAGGGACAATTTTGTCTAACTTGCCTGTATACGTACACCTACCATACTCATCAGGCACCGCTGCTTGAAATTGTTGCAAACGATCACTCAATCCTATTTGCTTAAATATTTCCGTAAGTTGCTCTTGGTCAGTATTGGACAGACTAGACCAAGACCTTACCTTAATGTCACGGATAATAGGAAGAGCAAGATTTACAAATACCCTATTTGTCACCGAAGTCAAAACGAGTTCTTTTCCTGTGCCCAAGATTGGATTTGTCGCACCTTCCAAATAAGATTTATCGACAAAGTGCCACTGAGTGTCTGTAAGAATTGCTTGAAGTTTGCTAGGTGAGCTGGCCATATATAATCCTTAAAAAGGGTGAATTAGTAAAAATTGTATTATACACGTTTTCATAATAGTGTACAAGTGTTTTGTTTTTTATAGCAAACGCATTATAATTTTTTTTGAATAAATTTAACAGTAGCCAATTTTTTTATACCAGTTAATTGCCCTTTCAAAGCATGGCTCCATTGGAGAAGGAATGACTCCTAAGGATTGAGTTTGCTTAGATAAATCAAATTTTTGCCCATATTGAATAAAACGAAGGCCCAAAATGGGTAGCATGGGGGGTGTGTTTGTCATGTACCCAATACATTCAGATAGAAAACAAGGAATAAGCCCGATAGATAAAGGTACCTGGAATCTTGGCGGTTTGACTTTGGCAACTTTGCAAATTGTTGTGATCAGCTCAAAAACTGTAGTGTTATGCCCACCTAATACTACGCGATCGCCATTTTTTCCTCTTTTAGCAGACTCCACATGCCCTTTTGCGACATCGGCAGCGTCTACAACGTTAATGCAATGATCGACAAAGGCCGGCATTTTTTGGTTGACCAACTGGGGGATGATACAAAGATTTTTTGGCTTAAGTTCGTAAGGGCCAAAACATCCTGTGGGATTGACGATCGTAATAGGCAGCTGCTTTATCAAGGCTGCCTTTTTTATCTCATCCTCCATCAAATACTTCACTTCAAAATACGGGTGAGGTAGCTTTGCTGCTAGATTATACGGAACTGTTTCATCAGCTAGCGTCTTGGCCATTCCAATGGTAGTAAGAGAGCTCGTATAGACCACTTTATTTAAAGCGCTTTTTGACACGGCGCTAATAAATGTCCGAATGGAATTAAGGGCGCTGTTCACATGCCCTTTCCTATCAAACATATGAGTAGGATAGTAGGCTGCCGTATGAAAAACCCAATCGCAGCCTTTCATAGCTATTAGCAAAGTATCTTCATCGCTCGCATCCCCTCTCATGGTTTCAACGTTCAAATCATCAAGATTTTTTGAAGGCGTAATGCCTCTTGTCAATGATCGAACAATAATCCCTTCTGAAAGAAGAGCCCGAATGACATGATTGCCGATAATTCCACTGCCGCCAATGACAAGGGCCTTCATAGATGGTCCTTATCTAAGTAGTGCGTCATATTTTTATACGTAAGGGGCTTTAAGGGGCCATAGCGCAAAACGCCAAGCATGTAATCGGTATAACTCTTACAGATAGTGGCTTGTTTTTTCTCATAATGGTTCTTTAACACTTCATATACTTTTGGCAAATTATACCAAGGAACATGGGGAAAAAGGTGATGTTCTAGATGGTAATTTTGATTGTTAAAAAAAAAACTAATCCACCCATTAGTAAGGGTCGTTCGGGTTGATTTTAAATGATTAACGGGGGTTTCATGAAAAATTTGTGTGTGTTCGGCAAGGCCTCGAATATTGGCTATAATGACAGTAAAGGGCAGAGCCATGAGCCATCCATTGATGAGGAGATCCATCTCATGATGCAAAAGGGCATATTGAAATAGTTTAATATATATCCCCGTCATAAGGAGTGGCTCAAAGAGGCAAATCAAGCGATCGTACCAAATTTTTGCTCTGATAGGTCCTGTCACAATAAGCACAAGAATATAAATCGGCATTCCAACAAAAGCCCAAATGTAAAAAACAAGGGACCTAAGAATTGGATGTTTAATATTGGCATCCAAATTATCGGGATCTTTAGATGTATTTTCAAATTCATGATGCAATAGATGTGTCGCGCGATAATTGTTGCAGGGAAAACAACCCGGAAGCCCACAAAAAAAACCGATGATTCTATCAAGCCAATAGATTTTCGTTAAAGATCCGTGGGCTCCTTCATGGGCAAAAATAGCCATGCCATGAATACAAAACCCGATGATCGTCCAACATAAAATTTTAAGGGGAAGAAAAGTAAAATGGGTAGCGACCCATGCTGATAAAAGCCAAATACCGACTAAGATCAAAACTTTTAAATGCATGAATGGGTTATTGATGTGAAGCTTATCCAATCTTTCAATCTCATTTGAAGAGAGATCTTTTCTCCAATCATTTTTTTGATTTAGTGTTTTTTTCATAATATGAAAACCCCTTTCATCATTTCGTTAATCACCAGAATTTTGCATTGTATTTATTTGCACATTTTATTGCTTGTGAAAAGACATTGGTATTGTTATACTCAGCAGTCAAAATTAGCCCTCTTATAAAATTGGCATTGTTTGAATAATTAGATCCTTAGTAGAGGTATATGGATTACGATCTTATCTTAAAGCGAAATCGCAAATCTCCCATTTTAGATGTAGCTGCAAATGAGCTGATCAAGCTCAATTATACGCAAGAGGCAATTAAAAGAATACTCCCCCACCGCGATCCCCTTTTACTATTAGATAAACTTTCAGCTATCGACCTTACAAAAGGTCAAGAGACAATTATTGCAGAAAGATATATTGACCCCATTGATCCGATATTTAAAGGGCACTTTCCGAATCATCCGGTTTATCCCGGTTGCCTACAGGTGGAAATGGCGGGTCAAGCAGGTCTTGCACTTAGCCACTTCATGCTAGGGAAAACCACTGAAATAGACCTTAAGGCTATCCCTTCTCCAGTGCGAGCCACTAAAGTCTTGGGCGCGCTTTTTTTAGAGCCTATTGTGCCGGATCAAACAGTCACCATACTTACAAAATGTCTTGAATTTGACGGCTATTTAGGGAAATTCTTAGGGCAGGTCATGGCTCAAGGAAAGGTGACGAGTGTATCCATTATGGAAGTATTTTTTCTCACATGAAAGCAATTAATGAAATTAAGAGTTCTTGGGCAGTTGTCACGGGGGCTTCTAGCGGAATAGGAGCCTCCTATGCTAAGCTACTCGCCGCACTTGGCTTTAACGTTGTTTTAATCGCAAGAAGATTGAACAAGTTAAAAGAGCTTGCAAAAGACTTGCAAGATAAATATGGCATCCTTACCGACTGCATCAGCGCCGACTTAACGACAAGAGTTGGGTGCCAAGAAGCCTTTGAATACTCCATTGCCAACGGAAGAAAAATTCACATTTTCATTAACAATGCAGGCTGCGGCTTTTATGGACCATTCCATAGCTACTCCTTAGATCAGCATATGCGGGTTATTGAGTTAAATATTTCTGCCTATACCCATTTACTTCACACCTATTCAAGTCATATGCTTTCACATGGGGGCCCAAGTTATATCGCAAATGTAGCCTCAACTGCTGCTTATCTCAATGTCCCTTTATACGGCGTTTATGCCGGATCTAAGAAATTCCTTCTGAATCTATCAGAAGCGCTGCAATATGAGTTTAAAAATACTAATTTACACATTTGTTGCGTTTGTCCTGGCGGTACATACACAGAATTTATAAAACTTGCCTCCCAAGAGCTAAAAGAGGCTGCCCATCCATTTATGATGCAACCTGATGATGTGGTGAAAATCGCTCTTCATGCGATGTTTAAGAAAAAAAGGTGCGTAGTTCCCGGCAAAATCAATTATCTTCTAACAATATTTGCAAAATTTTTGCCCACCAAATGGGCGCTAACACTTGCGCATTTAGCCATGACTTCCTCTGTTAGGGTGAAGAGGGATTATAGACCTCTTGCATAATTCTAAAAACGCTTAATTCGTAGTTTTCATGCTCTGCATTTGCAACAGTCATGGCAATGCAATGGGTATCATTTGGGTAATACAAAAATGATCTGCATTTTTCGCCCGCCCCCTCTTCTAAAGTCGTGAGCTCTATATTGGAATTATAAAATAAATCTGCACTTTTTTGTCCTATATGGAAACTACAGTCATTTAAAGGGCGGTTAAGGCCATCTCCTAAAGCCTTAAGATAGGACTCTTTTAATGTCCAATATTCAAAGAAGCGCTTTTGTTGAATATCAGCAGGCATTGCCTTTAAATCATTAATTTCACATGCCGCAAAATAGCGCTTTGCAATTTCCATAAACGCATTTTGCCTTTTGATCAACTCCACATCGCACCCAATATCTGCATGTAGGATCACAGAGCAAATGATGAGACCTTGCGTATGACTTAAATTAAATGATAGCGGCAGCGATGGCTCTAAAAGCTGTGGTTTTTGATTGCCATCCACCGTAAAGCGCACCTCTTGCGGCTGAATATTGAGATAGCGAGACAGCACGTCGCGAGAAAAGGCGCGCGTGATCAACGCCATTTTTCGATCTTTTTCTCGCAAGAATCTTTGGCACCTTTGTCTTTCCTCTTGCGTCAAGATAAGCTCATACGACGAAAGAAGTGATATATCGGTAATCTCATCTGGCCATGTCATCCATATGTGAATCTCTTGACTTTCAATTGTCAAAGGAAAGGTCGATCTCAAAACATCGCAGTTTTTTTTTGGGTCTTCTTTTTGCCTTAAAATTTTCATGCTTAAATTTTACCCAAATTTCGCATTTAATCGCTTGTAAAAAGTACAAAGATACATTATCCTAAATCCGGCAGTTGGAGACAGCAACTTAACGCAATCTCTTGAACCAGAATCATTTGCAATGGGGTGGTCCTTCACCATTTGGGAATGTCCCACCCCATTGCAAAGTGATTCTAATTCAAGATCTTGCATTAATTTGCCATCTCCAACTGCCAGATCTAGGATTATAGTCACCAGACCTATAAGGGGTTTTCATGTTGCGTTTAGCTGTACAGATGTTATTAGGTGATAAGCTTAAATACGTAACCCTTCTACTTGCGCTTGCCTTTTCAACGTTTTTAATCACGCAGCAACTCGGAATTTTTGCAGGGTTAATGAGAAGATCTGCTGCGACACTCAGTAACTTCAATATCCCGATTTGGGTAGTAGACCCAAATGTCGAACACGTTACAGGCCCAAAATATATGAAAGATACAGATCTTTCTTTAGTGCGCTCTGTCCCAGGGGTAGCGTGGGCAGTTCCCCTATATTATGGAAGACTCCAGGCAAAATTTATGGATGGAAGCATTCTCCCTGTTGAGCTCTTTGGATTAGACGATACGACGCTAATCGGTAGCCCATCTATTATGTTAGAAGGCAATATTAAAGATTTATGGAAGTCTCATGGAGTGATTGTCGATCAACGGGGCAGAAGACAAACCAGATTAGGAGAAACCTTTGACATAAGCGACAAGGAAGCAAGAGTTGTGGGCCTTTGTCATCTTAATCAACAGTCTTTCTTTGGCGATCTTGTCGCGTATACAACATACCAAAGAGCAATTGAATATTCTATGAAAGTGAGAAACCCCTTAGCTTTTATCCTAGTTCAACCTAAAAAGGGCATCAATCATCTAGAATTAACCAGAGAAATTAAATCAAAAACAGGTTTAGGGGCATATACACAAAACGACTTTTTCTGGAGTACAATTTATTGGTATTGTACGCATACCGGTATCCCAATTGCCTTTGCCACAACGGTGTTAATTGGCATTGTGGTGGGAATGGCGGTAGTTGGTCAGACATTTTATTCCTTTATCTCTGAAAACTTAGGAAATCTAGGAGCTTTAAAAGCGATGGGAACAAGTCAAAAACTCTTAAGCAAGATGTTAATACTTCAAGCATGTGTCGTAGGTTTCATTGGATATGGAATAGGCGTTGGCTTTGCATCACTATTTGGCTATTACGCATTGCTAGACGTTCATGTCCCTTTTCATTTACCCTATCAAATTCCTTTTATTGTGATATGCATGGTTTTATGCATTTGTTTTTTTGCTGCATATATAGGCATTCGTAAAATTAGTCGCCTTGAAACTGCAGAGGTGTTTCGTGCTTAAAACAAAACAAGAAACTGCAATAAAACTGCAAAAGGTTAGTAAAAGCTTTCAGTCTGGAAAAAATGTTGTACACGCTTTAAGAGACGTTAATTTCCATACAAATAAGGGTGAGCTCCTCATGATTGTGGGGCCTTCCGGCTGTGGAAAGACAACGTTAATTAGTCTAATTGCAGGCGCCTTAAGGCCAGATGTTGGAGAAATAGAGGTATATGGAAATAAGCTCCATCAGATGAGGGAAACTGAAATCACTGAATTTAGAAAAAAGAACATCGGATTTATTTTTCAGCAATTTCATCTTATTAAGACGCTTAATATTTTAGAAAACGTTTCTATCCCCCTTATTCTGAATGGATATTCCAGATCGGTCGCATTTGAAAAGGCTGATGAGATGCTAGCTAAAGTGGGGTTAAAGGGACGAGGAACTGAGCGCACATATAATTTATCGGGCGGTCAGCAACAAAGGGTAGCTGTTGCAAGAGCACTCGTACATGAGCCAATGCTTCTCATGTGCGATGAACCAACGTCTGCATTAGATGCTGAAACAGGAGGCCAGGTGTTAGAGTTAATTCAAGAAATCGCTTGCTCTCCTAATCGTGCCGTCATCATTGTCACCCACGATAATCGTATTTTCAAGTATGCAGATCGAATAGTCACGATGAATGATGGAAAGGTGATTGGCGAGGAATTAAGGAGTCAATAAAGGATAATTTGATGAAACTATTTAAGACCCCAGCTCTTTACGTTGGCATTGCAGGGAGCATTTTATTTGCGCTTTTGGTCGTCTCGATGAATTATTCTCTTCCTTCGTCTGCTGTGCCTATTGAGCCATCTGTTAATCCCTATCAGGATGCCATCGCAGCTGCTGGGATCATTGAGGCAGCAGACAAAAATATCCATATTGGAACGCCTGAAGATGGGATTGTGTGCGAAGTCTTCGTTCATGTCGGAGAGCTCGTCCAAAAGGGAAAACCCCTTTATAGAATCGATTGCTCTGTACTTGAGGCAACACTTCTTTCGCAACAAGCGAATGTGGAAGTGGCAAAAGCAAACCTTGCAAAGTTACAAGACCAATTAAATCGCTTAAGTGCAATCGAAGATCCACGGGCAATTAGCGCTGAAGAAATTAAAGGTAAAGAACATGACGTTGATATCGCGAAAGCTGAGCTAAATGTAGCCATTGCAACTGTTTTACAAACAAACAAACTGATTGCATACCGTACTGTTAGAGCGCCAAAAGAGGGAATGATTTTACAAAGTAGCATTCGAGAAGGAGAATTTGCGGAAAGAAACAGTAAAACGATGATGCTTGGCGATTTAAGCCATATACAGGTAAAAGCTGATATTGATGAGCAAAATGCGGGATGGTTTAATCCAAAAGCGAAAGCTGTTGCCTATCCAAAAAATAACACATCCATTGCAATCCCTTTACACTTTGTAAGAATTGAACCCTACGTATTACCTAAGGTGTCTCTTACTGGCTCAAGCTCAGAACGCAGCGACACAAGAGTGCTACAAGTGATTTATTCCTTTGAGCAGCCTAAAGACTACAATCTCTATGTTGGGCAGCAGTTAGATCTATTTATTGAGAGATAAAGTCCCTATGCTTTGCAAAAACAAAGCGCTCTCACCTCTTTTGGACACCCCTCTTTAATGACTTCGGCAGAGCACTTAAGTGAGCTGCCTGTTGTACAGACATCGTCGATGAGAAGAATTCTCTTATCGTAAATTTCATGTCCTTTCACAAGAGAAAATAACTCATTGCTAAGTTCATGGCGCTTTTCTGCCGTAAGTCCTGCCTGGCTATAATCACCGCTTGCTCTTTTGACAACCTCTTTAAGAGGACGCTCTAATAGCTTGGCGATGACTTGAGCAATTAAATAGCTTTGGTTATATCCCCGTTCGACCTTTTTTAAAAAGGGGATCGGCATCGGCACGATGTAATCTGGCATTGGCCATTGCAATTTAAGAAATTGGGTTGTCATAAGCGCCCCAATTCCATTTGCAAGATAAAATTGCCCTCCATACTTAAATTTTTTTACAAGAGTTGCAGGCGCTTCTAAGTAGTCATAAACTGCAGCGATTCGATCACATGCCGATTTTGCCTTTGTACAACTAAGAGCGCAAGATTCCGTTTCACCAAAGCAAAATGGGCATCTAGTTTCTGGATCTATCGGAACAAGCTGCTGAAGGCATACCGGACAAAAGAGACCTTTACTCACCGCTTGCGATTCGCTGCAATGCAGACAACGCATTGGATAGATAAGATTGCCTAATCTATCGATGAGTGAAAGGAGTGTGTTGCCAAATTTCATACTAGACCTCTTGCATAATCCAGTCCCTTACCTACTGGCTAATTCCATTCGCTTGCTAAAACATTGACATTGGTAAAAAAATGCGCTATATTTGTATCTATATTTTCTTTAAGAAGGTTTTATCATATATGCTGACATTTAATAAAGGCCAATGGGCTCTCATTTTGGGTGGATCGAGTGGGTTTGGTCTTGCAACGGCCAAAAAACTAAGTCAACAAGGAATGAGCATCTGCGTCGTCCATCGCGATAGGCGCGGCGCTATGGAGCGGATCGAGGCAGAATTTGACGAGATAAAAAAAGTAGCCCCAAATTTTATCGCTTTTAATGTCGATGCACTTTCAATTGAGGGCAAAAATACTGTCATTGATGGTTTAAAAAGCGCTATGGGTCATGAAGAAAAAGTGCGCCTTCTTTTTCACTCAATTGCGTTTGGCAATTTAAAGCCCATAGCCCCCGTAAAGCCCAATCAATCGCAAGAAGCCGCTATTGAAAAAATATGCGCCCTTTTAAACGTTAAAAAAGAGGACTTTGAAAAGGCGATAAGCGCTGCTGCTGATGACGAAATAGATGAAATTGCCCCCTTTATCAAATCAAATTATAGCGATCAGTTCATCGATGATGAAGATATGGCGCGCACCATCTACAGTATGGGGACAAGCCTTCTGACTTGGACGCAAGATCTATTTAACCAAAGACTTTTTTGTGAAGACTCAAGGATTCTTGCGATGACAAGTGAAGGCAATGAAGTTGCCTGGAGAGGCTACGCGGCTGTTTCAGCTGCTAAGGTTTCCCTGGAAGCTGTTGTAAGATCGATCGCGACAGAATTTGGCCCCTATGGCATTCGCGCTAACGCAGTCCAAGCTGGCGTCACCGATACACCGGCTTTACGCGCTATTCCCGGTAGCTTGAAGATGAAGGCAGCAGCAAGGCAAAGAAATCCCTTTGGCAGATTGACAACGCCTGCTGATGTTGCCGGCTTTATTGCTTTGATGTGTACAGATGAAGCGCGTTGGGTTAATGGGACAATTCTTCGAGTCGATGGCGGTGAGCATATTGGATCATCTTAGTATTATAAGCGCAGCTGCAGCGCACCCTGAAACCATCATCGATAACACCTTTTTAGAGTCTTTAGATATCGGCACATCCAACGAATGGATCATGGAACGCGTTGGAATTGTGACTAGACGCACAATTTTGCCACTTGACTACATCAAAACAACGCGCAATGTCAATCCACTGGCTGCAAAAGAAGCAGCGAATACTACCCTTACTCAGCTTGGCAAAGATGCGGCCTTAAAAGCGCTTCAATATGCAAATATTCAGCCGCAAGATGTCGGGCTTGTCATCCTTGGGATGAGTATTCCTGAAATGTATATCCCTGCTAATGCGTGCCTAATTGCAAATGAGCTAGGCATTGAAGCTAAGGCGTTTGATTTAAATTCGGCCTGCTCGAGCTTTATGGCGCACCTGCATTTTATAAATAGCATGAAGCAAGAGGCCCTTCCGGAGTATATTCTCTTAATTCAAGCTGAAATATATACCACAGCGATAAACTATAACGACCGCAATTCTGCAGTCCTTTTTGGCGACGCGGCAAGCGCGCAAGTGTTATCTCCACGGCGCCTTGGAAAAGGGCGCATTCAACAAACGAGTTTTGATTCAGATCCCTCTTCTTGGAATAAAATCTATGTAGCGCCAGGCGCACATTTTGTTCAGCAAGGAAGCACTGTGCAGCGCTTTGCCATTCAAAGGACTGTGTCAACGGCAGAAGCGCTTATTAAAGATTATGTAAATAGAGATAGCCTTTATTTTATTGGCCATCAGGCAAATCTTCGAATGCTTGAGTCCTCTTGTGCTCGCTTGCAAATAGATCCATCAAAACACTTTTATAATGTCGATAGATACGGCAATTGTGGAGGCGCCGGCGCCCCAAGTGTCTTGGCAGAAAAGTGGTATTCCTTTAAAAAGGGGGACACCCTCGTGACTGCAACAGTTGGAGCCGGCTTAAGTTGGGGCGGATCCCTTATCTACTTTGGAGATGATGAATGAAATATAGCCAATTCCTTCAAAAGACCTCTTTTAATCAAGCAGAACTTCTTGGCCTTGCGCATGGCTCTTTGCAAGGAGAAGATTTCCCCAGCGATTTAGGGAGACTGCCGACTCCTCCGATGCTGATGATCGATCGGATCATTAATATCTCTCGCGATCCCGCAGCAAGAAAGATTGTAGCCGAGCAAGACGTAAGACTTGATGCATGGTTTTTTCAGTGCCATTTTCTTTCTGATCCCGTACAGCCGGGATGTTTAGGCGTCGATGCGGTCTGGCAGCTGCTTGGATTTTACTGCGTAGCATCAGGTGCTCTTGGTACTGGACGCGCCCTTGGCAGCAAAGAAATAGGCTTTTTTGGGCAAATACGCCCACATAATAAGATCGTGCGCTATGAGATCGATATCCGCAAATACCAACAATTTAGCACTGGCAATGCGATGATTGTCGGATCTGCCAAGGTTTTTGTCGATGGGGAGCATATCTACGACATCCGGGATGCAAAGGTTGGCACTTTCGATAAGATTAGGTATGACAACTACCCCTTTGCCAATCCGAATGCTATAGGCAAGGCCACAAGCGCAAGCGATGCCTAGCCGAAGTTTACGAGTTATGAAACGCCACCTGACGCAACCTTTTGACCATGCACTTGTCGCACATCCGCAAGGTTAGAATCAATGGCTACTGGCATCTTGCTGAAATTACAGATAAGACAAAACGGCTGCTTGCCAAGTTGGATTGTCATATTACGTAATTGTCGGCGGAGTTAGGGTTTAAACTTCAGCTAGAATTTTTGGATTTGCCCACCAGTTCATGACAAGCCTAAGATTGCTGTTATTGGCAAAGGAAGATTCTACACTTGAGCTTGAGGGTTCATTACCACTCCAAGACATGGAGTCAGCAGCTCCTAGAATAACGAGTCGACCTTGCTTTTCAAATAGACTAGGATCGATCTTTTGTCCTGATAAAGTGGTTTTAGGGTCAAAGTCGCAAGTATCGCCCTCTTGCGTCCATACCAGGTGAATATTTCTTTTATTGGCTTCTTGTTGTAATGTGGCTATTAAATCTGAAGGCATTGCAGCAAGCTCGCCATATCGAGGGAACTCAATAACGCTATTAGCTGGGATAACTTTAATGACTTCAATGTAGGCTAAAAGCATGGCATAAACCACCTCAGAGCGAAGGCTACCCGCACGGTCAGTCTCAGCAAAGAATCCCCCCCCAAATAAAATAGCCTTTAAATAAAAAGGTTCATGCTTAATCCGCTTCAAAATGGTGGGAATCACAAGCTCTAACATATAAATATTGCTTGCAGTTTGAAAAGCTTGCCGATTAAATAAAGCGCCATCCTGCAAGATCACATAAGGCGCCTTATAATTACCACTGTCTAATGGAGTGCATTCATTTGGTTGAATGTTTAAATAAGCTGGAATCTGTTTTCCTGAATAATACTGGGGGAAAAGGGGGTCCCTTACTGTAGGTGCGCCTTCTTTGATAATAAAATCGGAAGCTTCTAATTCATTTAGGTCAATTTTTCCATCTGCATAGGTGAAAGCACCTCTTCCATACTTTTCAAATTGTGCCCCTACCGTTTGTATATACAGAATGCGATACGCCCTTGGCAGGTGAACGCGTATGGACCCATATCCCCCTTTTGCCGTGACTGTAACGTAGGCTGAAGCAAGAAGGCCAGCGCGGCTCATTCGGCGCTCCTCATCGGAAAGCAAGAGTCTATCATAGGCTGCAATGTCGTCTAAGGCCTCTTTAGAATAACCCCCTAAACCGGAATATGTTCCAAGTGTCGGATCCTTACAATAGAGTCTTTGATCGTTGCTGCGGAAACGGTGTTTTTCATTGCCTGCATTATATTCGATGTTTCCATCTGGGGGAACATAGGCAGAGCGGGAATATTGTAAGCCATTCGGACGAAGGACTTGTTTATCTCCTTCTGTAGTGACAGCAAGCTTATGTGTGAGCAAACGAGCGACATTGACTTTTCCAGCTATAGAAGGGTGAATGGTCATTTCAAATGAATCTCTATCTGCTTGCAGCGTTGCTTTCTCAAAGGCAGGGCCTGTCATGAGTTGAGGAGCTGAAACTCCTAACATATCAAAACCGGAAAAGTAAGGAACTTTAGGACAATAGTTGTCCCCATTATGAAATTCAGGCACTAGCATCCAAAGAGGGGCGTCTTCTTTATTCACAAGATCGAGCTCTCTTGCCACTTTAAGCTGCGCTTTAGAAAATGGGGGAATGAGTTCTAAGTATTTAAGTAACAATTGAAGGTGATAATCTCGCATTTTGGGGATTTCTAGCGCATCTGTCTTCACTGCGTTGCCTCTACCTCCCCTTAATCCTTGGCTCGTTTGGGCGATATGAGCTGACACTTGTCCTCTTCTTCCTGGTACTTTTAAGACAGGTTGAGGAGAGGAGGAGGTTTGCTTTTTATAAAATGGGAATTCTGTTGTATGGGATTTATTATCCAGACTTTCTTGTACCCAGGTAGTGAGTGTATCATTGGCGACTATAAAGCTATCCACACCTTCTGCTGTAAACCCAAAAAAGGAAGCTATTTGTCTGATATTTTGGATGATAGTTTTGGCTAGTTCCTCTTTCTTCAGTAAGAAAAGAACGCGGACTTCTTGAAGGAGCTTTTTTTCATATTCTATCAGATGGGGATCAGATGCTCTAAATGGTTCAAAAATAGCGTGGTCAATGAAGCCGTCAGCCTTAATTCCCAACTCTCTTAAAGCATCCATCACCATTTCAATAGTGGGAATAGCGTGAAAGCATATTTTATTTTCTGGTAAGCCATTCGTAAGAGCTGAGAGTAATATTTCTTCAAAACGATGCACTTCAAAAATAGGAATACGCCAAGAATAAGGTAAGCCTACACGATTATCACTTTTTGCAGGCTCAAGTTGCATGCAGTCTAGATGTTTATTTAAACCGATATGTTGCGCAATTTGCTGCATCTCTTGACTTCCCAAAAGCATGTCAATTCCTCCAGGAGTTATCCCAAGGATTGGCCAAAACAAGCGCACCTTTGTCACAATCTCTTTAACATGCGTAAAAGTGTTATCTCCATAAATTTGAAATAAAATAGCAGCTTGCAAAGCCCTTGAGAGCACTTTGGAAAAATCTGATTTTTTGTTATCGCTTACATCGAATACATCTGCAATTTTAGGGTCGAAAGTCAAGTCTTTAGCAGTAAAGGAAAGGCCTAAAAACCTTTTCATATTATGAATTAAAGTCATTTTTAAATACTCATGGAGCACTTTTTCATTTAGGATATGAGCGATATCTGATGGCGAAAAATGAAGATCGGGCTGTTTGGCGTTTCCGTTTTCTGTTTTAAAGAGCATTGGAAAGACTAAATGGAGATTATCAAGTATCCGAACAGGCTCAAAACTTACGCCATTTCCTTCATCGACTGCAACTGTCATTTGCCCCATGATATTTTTCATATTGAACATCAATAATTGCAGCTCAAATAAGGATTTAATAGGTCCAAAATCTGGAAGTGAGCAAGTCATGGCTTGAGCCATCTCTTCTGTGATGCCTGCATTTTCAAGAGCAAGTGAGAAGCGACTTTTTCGATCGGTAATGGGTTTAATTTCACTTATTGCCCCTGTGATGCTTAGTAAAAGTTTATCTGGAGTGATCTCTTCAAGCTCATTGGTGGCACCTTTAAATTGGAAGATGGGAACAAAAATTCCTTTTTTTCGGCGGATTAAATCTTGTAATAAGAAAAGACTTTTAAGCTCTTTGGAAAAGTTATCTGAATCGCTTTTGACGAAAAGAGCCGTGAAAAAATCGCGCTCAATAGCGCGATAGTAGGTCTGCTCATTCCAATCTACTTTTTTGCTGTTTTGGGTGGTAAAGCTACTTCGAACATCTTGTTTTTGTACTTCGTAATGGGATCGGTCAGGATGGACATTATAAGTTACGTCTTGAACTGAGCCTCCATTTCTTACGACAGAAGAGAGCGCCTTCAAAAGACCCTGTTGAGCTTTTAAAGTGTGTGTTCCATCTAGTTGACGTCTTCCTTTATGATGTTGAAATCCGGATCCAGCGGTTCCTGCATTGCGGTGAAAACCAACACCAAAATCGCCCTCACCTACCCGCGTTGGATCCAGAAGAAGCCCCACTGTGTCTTTATCAAATTCGCAAAAAAGACGTATAGTAAGAGGATCAAGCGTTTTTGGCCAAAGTGTTGTCGATAAAATATCATTTTCCATCGAATAGCGATGTCCAATAAAATCGCGCACTTCTCTCATATCGGCGACACGCCCCAGCAATAAACCTTTTTGGTGGAGGTTGCGAATGCGATCCACTCTTCGGCTGTAGTCTAAAAGTTGAGACGTTGCCAGGGCTTGGTCTTGACGATGTAACGTGTTATAGCGATACTGCTGATAACCTTTCCAAACGGAATATGCCCAAAGACTTAAATAGGCAGGCTTTTTTTTTCTTCCATAAAGTGGGGGCTCACGATTTCCTTTTGCCGGACCATTAGTTGAAGTAAAGCTGCAAGGACGAAAATCTCCTTCTTTTAGAATAGACCCATCATTTTTGTTAACTTGAGTTGAAGCTATGTTCATTCCAGCAAGCGTTGTCCGAATATCATCGGCATAAGCGGCATCTCCTGAAAAACTGGTATCGTAAAACAGTTTACCAAGTATTTGTTCATCGTTTGCAAAGTTGGCTTTAATTTGATCGATGTCCATTTTTGCAGATAGGATGTAACCACATGCGTCTAATGTAAAAAAGGGATTCAACATATCGATAAGAGGTTTTCTTTTTTCCATTAGTTCTGAAGGTAGAGCAAGTTCAGAAGATAAGGCTGTATTTTCTGTACCTACAGCTGTATCTGTGGCAGGTGTACAAGGTAAAGTAAGAGTGTTATTTGTCTGCAATACGGCATCAGGTTGTGGATGAATATGAGTAGAGATCGCTTGTTGAGCTACGGCATCAACCTTCATGGGAGTTGCAACGGTGGCTGCAGTGGGATCATTTTCTCTCTTAATTGGCTTGACTTTACGTCCAAAAAGCTGCGAAACGCAACCTATAATCCCATTCCAAACATAAGAAAAGAAACGGATGATGCAGTGTTTTTGTTTCTTATTGGCACAGGCTTGCCCTGTAAGGGTAGGATCGCATCTTGTTCCACTATCTCTTGTTTTTACCTGCATTGTAAGTGACGACATAAAAACCTATTTAAATAAAACTATAAAAAAATATAGTGCCGTACTATTGTTTTTACGTCAATAAAAATATTAATAGCCATAAATAACACACATTCACTAATAGTTAATAAAACTAAAGCTTGACAATTAAGTTAGTTTATTGCAATAAAATTATATTGTAGTTAAATTTATTTTATATAAAGGTATAAAATTTATGAGTTTACAGCCTACAGCCCAATACTCTCACGCTTCTTTGACGTCTGCTTTACCAGCTACACAATCAAATACTGGGTTACCACTTATTCAGCATTGGCTACGTAAAAAAGTTCGAGAAAATAAGGATTTTGCCATTTATCACTATATGAACTGCCGTTCTTAGCCGGAGTTTACTGCAAAACGCTTTTTTGCTCATCACTCAGGTCTTCTAGAATGATCAGGCGATTCTTGATTGCAGGATCAATATTAGGATCTACCTCCAAAGATTGGATAGCTTCTCTTTTCCCTACAACGACAACTGTTGGGTCATTAAATGTAATGTGATGAAAGCTTTCCGACAATGGTACTTGAAATGGATTTAAAAGATGGAACTCTTGCCTTACCGCAGTGGCTTTTGAAAATGTCCCTTCCCATGCCAAACGAACGCGCGGGTTTCCTACAAGGATAGCAATGGGACCATAAAACCAACGGACACCATTTTTTTCGACGCGTATATCGGAAGACAACCTATGTGTGTCATTGCCAAAAATTTTATTTCTTATGGTGTTTATTTGAAATGCCAATCGATCTTTATCAAAGCGTTCCGTTAAGCAATGGTCATAAATGTCTCGAAGTGTGCGATCAATTAGCCTTCCTTGCGCCTCATCTGCTTGATAAGTAATGGTTTTTTTGGTTTTTCCAACTAACTGTTCAAATAGAGGAGATGAGTCTTCAGGAGTCATCATGCCTTCGATTGTGCCTTTGTTTCTTTTGGGCCGCTCATTTTCCTCTGGCCAATCAGCAAGCACGTCCATATCATATATTCCTCCTGGGAAAGGGCTGACGCGGTGGTTGCCAGGGACATAGAATTTGACGAAAGATTCATGATTGTCTTCAATGCGATGTTCTGGAAAGTGCTGCTCTAAAACCTTGAGTATACCCGAATCCAATGTAAAATCGGGAATGACAAAGCAATTGCGATAAGGCACATCACACCCTTCACATTCCATAGTAGAGTCAAATTGAGGGAGGTGTCCTTCACAATCCTTGCATGTATTATAAATGAAAAATTGATTCCCATTTCCACAGGGTCTAAATTGCGTTGAAATAGAGCGCAGCGCACCAATGGAAGATTCGTGTTCGACACTTCCCTTTAATCTGAATACCTCTTCAGCTGAGCGCAGAGTTTTTTCTTTTAATATTTCAGATCCGTGACTTGTCGCATGTGAAACAAACTCGAGACTGTGATTTGTCCACCATTCATTAAATAATCCCACAGAATTCATATCGGTGTCCATCTTTTATTGTTAATGATGTATCATTATAGCAATAAATATTAAATAAATCAATATAAAATTTAAATTAAAACAATGGAAAAGTGCCTCATCACGCAAATATTCTTCCAATAGAACCTATAGCATAATTAGCTTT
>JABDAE010000013.1 GCA_013289325.1 Chlamydiota bacterium | reverse complement strand
TGCAGTGGGGCGGGACATTCCCAAGTGGTGAAGGACCGCCCCACTGCAAATGATTCTGGTTCAAGAGATTGTGTCAAGTTAGCGTCTCCAACTGCCGTTTTTAGGTTTAAAAGAATACAAGATGAAAAATAAGATTGAAGCAAGGATTAATTGGGAAGAGCAGTGGGCGCTGCATGGTAAAGGCTATTGCAAAGGTTTTTTGCGGGTGTCATTACAAGAGTATGCTCAACATGCCAACAGAGAATTACTTTTAAAACCAGGTCCTGGATTTGGCGATTTATCTCATCCAACGACGCGCTTTGTCTTAAAGCTAATGGAAAGTTATGTGAAAGGGGTAGACGTGATCGATCTTGGCTCAGGTTCTGGAATATTGTCTTTGGCGGCATGTGGGATGGGGGCAAAAAGGGTATGGGGTATTGATATCGACCCTCAAGCAATCGAGCACGCTAGTGTTAATGCGGTGCATAACAATATGAGCGATAAAGTGTCGTTTTCATTGCATCCACCCTCATTATCTGGGCGCTACACATTGTTGATGAACATGATTTATAGCGAGCAAATCATTGCTTGGGCAAGCCTTGGCATCTTGCAAGATCAAGTCGATTGGATTGTCATTTCGGGTCTTTTAATAGAGCAAAAAGAGCTATATTTAAACCTTTGTGCGCAATGGCACTGGGAGCTTAAGGATGAACTTCAAGAGGACGGATGGCTTGGTCTTGTTTTGCGCAAGAACTCTGGCTAGGTCTTAAGTGCTTATCTCATTTTACGTTATCACTTTCATCTCATTTTTATTTTTTTTTATGTCTAAGATGACTTCATTTAAGCGCTCCATAACTTTTAGAGTATCATCGTGTTTAGGGCCGTGAATAGACATCTCAAGCGGCAAAAGTTCTTTGTACACACGTTCTGCATCTTCTAATTTACCAAGTACTCTATAAGTACTTGCAAGGCTTCTCATGGGCGTTAGTATCGTAACGTGGCTATTCCCATGCGTGTTCTTAATCTGCACAATTAAGTCCTCATACATTTTTTCTGCATCGTTAATAGCTCCGAGTTTATAAACGGCGGTGGCCAAGCGATGTGTAGCGGATAACGTGCTATGGTGATCAGGTCCACAAAAAAAGACTAGCCAATCGCGTGCACGGCTGTAAAATGCCTTTGCCTCTTTTACTTGATTGCGAGTTTCATGGGTATACCCATCTTTTAAAAGTTCATCGATGATCTCTTCAGCTTCTTTAGTCCTTTTTTGCTGGAACAGCACTTTTGCTATATGACATCTAGTGTTAATCACTTTTGCATCGGAAGGACCATGTAACTCTTTTTGATGAGCGAGCAGTAAGCGAAGGATACCATCTGCGATGAAGTATGACTCGCTCTCTGCGTGCACTTTGGCCAACTCTTCAAGCGTTTGAAGGGTTGACTCGTTTTCTATGCCATATTTCTTGAGTTTGCTTTGATACACCCCTTCCAAAATAGTAAGTGCCTCATCGAAGTTTCTTCGACTTGCCTCTGTTTTTGCCATTTCTTCAAGTGTTTTAAGAGTTAAAGGGTGTTCTTCACCAAGTAGCGTACATTTGACCTGAAATACTTCTTTCAAAAGAGTGAGAGCTTCATCGAATTTTTCACTAGCCACAAGACTTTTAGCTTCATCTAGCTGTAAGTTAAACGAGTTTGAAAGCCATTTCCATTTTTTTTCCTGGATGGGGCTAGAACTTGAGCGCGAAGAAGAGGAGGGGGGGCTTGATTGACTTAGTTCGCTCTCATTTGATTCGCATGAATCTGGATTTAGAATGGCGACTCCTACGCTATGTACATCTTCGTCTTTCATTTGGATGTAGGGCCCATGTTTTAGCGAGGGTCCATTGATTGGGACGAATCCGATGGTTCTAACATCTTGCGGAAAACTAGATCTTCTGTAACCAAGAAAACTCAGCATATTTTCTCCTTTGTGTGTGCAAGTCTATTACAAAACTATCGATTGGCTGCATTTTAGATGATTTCACAATGATTTCACAATAATTCGCTCAAGGATTCGTTAAAATCTGCAGTTTTGTAAACGACTTCATAGATTTTATTTTAATCGATTGCCGGGATTTGGCGCTACAAAAAGTTTAAAATGATCTGTTGCCAAGCAGAATTGCCGAGTGAGAGCGCACAATAAAAATTTCATCTTCAACGCATGGCGCCTCCTTCATTTCATAAAAGTCGTGCGGCGATTGTTGAAAGGTGTTGACGATCAAGTGCCATTTTGTTCCCTCTGTTGGCTTTGGCAGCTTGCAATAAACATCGCACCTTTCAGCATTAAATGCGGCATAAAGATCACTTGTCTTCTCTTGATTTGTCTTCTCTTGATTTTTGAGTGTAAAGGCAAGAAAGGGATTGGGCCTATTCCAATCTACTTTTAAGGGTAGAATTCCATGCCAATCGATATCTTCAGCAGTGAGAAAACGCTTCTTCTTTAATAGGGGATTTTTCTTTCGAAATTGAATAAGTGAGGCAAAAAAACGGGCAAAATTGTCATAGGATTTTTTTTCAAGAATGTCCCAGGCAAACCAATTGAGTTCGTTATCATGGCACCATGTGTTATTATTGCCAAATTTACTTGCGCCGTATTCATCGCCCATTAGGACCATCGGAATCCCTTGCGATAACATCAGGGCTAGATGAAAATTACGGATTTGGCGCGCTCTTAGCCGCATGATTTCTGGATCATCGGTTTGGCCTTCGACGCCGCAATTGTCGCTTTCATTTTGGTTCATTCCATCTAAGTTGTCTTCTCCGTTGTTCATGTTGTGTTTATAGTGATAAGAGGTGAGATCTGCCAAGGTAAAGCCATCGTGCGCAGTGATAAAATTGAGACTTTTTAAAGGCGATTGATTGGGGTAAATATTTTCTGAGCCGCTTATGGCTCTTGCAAAAGCGCCATGGGAGTTAGGAGTGCTTCGCATAAAGCTGCGAATGGAGTTTCGGTATTGATCGTTCCATTCGGACCATCTCGATGAATGAGGAGCAAATGAGCCTACTTGGTATAGGCCAGCTGCATCCCAGGGTTCTGCGATTAATTTAGTTTTAGAGAGGATCGGGTCTTTTGTAATTGCATCAATAATGGGCGCGCTTATTGTTGGGATACCTTGGCAATCGCGACTAAAAATGGCTGCTAGATCAAAGCGAAAGCCATCGACGTGCATTTCACTTACCCAAAAGCGAAGCACATCAATAATGAACTCTTGGACGATAGGTTGATTGGCATTAAGCGTATTGCCGCAACCTGTGAAGTTAAGGTATTTCTCATCATTACGCACGTAATAGATATCGTTATCGATCCCTTTAAATGAGAGGATAGGACCAGATTCATCGCCTTCTGCTGTGTGGTTAAAGACAATATCTAAAATCACTTCGATCCCATTTTGATGCAAGGCTTTTACCATTTGCTTGCATTCGATTTGCGCGCTTTGACTTGACGTTGCATAGCGATTCATCGGGGCAAAGTAGTTAACGGTGGAATATCCCCAAAAATTATACAAGTTTCCCTGCATTTGTTTTTTTTGTTTGGCGTATTCCGTTTCGTCAAATTCTTGAATAGGCATAAGTTCAACGGCATTGATTCCCAAAGAGAGGAGATGAGGGATCTTTTCTATTACTCCCAAAAAAGTTCCTGGATGGGTTGCACAACTTGAAGGGTGTTTTGTAAACGCCCTGATATGCATTTCGTAAATAATAAGATCGTTTAACGGATGACAAAGAGGTAGATCGCCCTCCCAATCGAAATGGCGATCCGGCGCAATTTCACCAAGTGGAAGATAGCCTTTTGCTCCTTTGCCCCAATCGTGATCAGTAGCGATCCTTTTTGCATAAGGATCTAAAAGAAACCCTTGCTTTTCAGAAATAGGCGGGTCAATTTTAAAAGCGTATAAGAACAGCTCTGGTTGCATCATTCCGATAAGTTCTACATGCCAAACGCTGCCTGTCTTATGCACCTGATCTAATAAGGAGATCTCTTTAACCAGCTCTTTTGATCGATTGAATAGACAAAGCGTCACATTTTTTGCATGAAAAGAGACTAAGGCAAAATTAAAGACGCCTTTCTTTAAGTCAATGACTGAGACGCCATAGGGAAGCGGTCTACCGGATGAGGTGGTAATACAAAGAGGTTCCATGGATTTTAAGTATATTCAGATAAATTCTTTCTGTACAATTAAATTGAGAAGGTGTACAAGTAGAGATCGTTAGAAATAAGAGGCGCTTTTTACATTTAAGGCGCTATTTAGAACTTACCGTCAGGAGGATAGATCATGTCGTTTGAAAATGCTAAACAAAATCTTAAAGAGTTCGGCAAGGAGCTTGGACTTGAAGGATTAGAATTTGATGAAAACAACACCTGTATTTTAGGTATCGATGATGAGTTTTCTCTACACCTTACCTATGAACCCAATGCAAAGCGCCTTTATTTATATTCTCCTCTTCTTGACGGATTGCCAAGAGATGATAAAACAAAACTTCGCCTTTATGAGCGCCTTCTTGAAGGTTCAATGCTCGGAGGTCAAATGGCAGGCGGTGGAACAGGTGTAGCTGTGCAAGAGGAACTTATCCTCATTCATTGCACACTTGACATGGAACATGCCGTTTCATCGGCTTTAAGAGCGTTTGCTCCCCTTTATGTCGAGACTGTGGAAAAGTGGAGAAAAATATGCACTGAAATTTGTGAAGGGCGCGACGATGCTTCTAAAGCAGAAGCCAAACCTTCTGCATTTACGCCTCCAAAGGGCGGTCAAGGTGGTAAGCCTGGCCAAGGTTTCATTAAAATTTAAAAGTTAGTCTTTAAAAAGCACAAAAAAAACTAAAGAGGTAGTCATGAATATCATTCAAATTTTAGGGCGCGTTGGACGTAAGCCAGAAACTCGTTTTACTCAATCAGGTCTTAAGGTGACCTCATTTTCTCTTGCAGTCAATGTCAAAAAGGGGGGGCAAGAAGAAACTGTATGGTGGCGTGTGACAGTTTGGGGCGATCGTTTTGATAAGATGCTTGCCTTTGTCGATAAGGGATCAGCTCTTATCGTGATCGGAGAGATGGCCAAGCCCAATATTTATACCGATAAGAATGGCACTCCGCAAGTGGGTCTTGAAATGACTGCCGATATCATTAGATTTGTTCCTTCAAGCAATCCAGAAGGGCGCCAAGCGCAAGATGGCCACTCAACGCATCAAGCGGCAAATGCAACACCTGGCTACGCTTCACCTCAGCCCCAACACCATGGAGCGCCTAAGGACAATTTCGGTGATTTTGAATCTTCAGAAGCCTTTGGCTCATTTGGACAGCCCGGAACTGCACCTCGTTACGCTTCTAATGCTCAATCGGATGATCAGCTTCCGTTTTAATTGCTGAAACGTTGAATTAGATTTCTTGCAAACTGCTTAGGGATCGTTACGATCCCTTAATTGGCAGCTTTGCAAGAGTCTTCAATTTCATGAGCCCCTAAGGTACCCAAAATACTTGTTTTTAAGTGCTGTCACACTATTTTAGGAAAGTTACTTATGCATATCGACATTAAAAATTCTTTAAAATCTAGAGATAAGGCAGACCTTCTCGTCATTCCATTTTGGAGTGATCAAAAAGGCAAGGGTAGTAACGGAGATAGAAAAAAAGGAGATGAAAAGAAAATTGTTAAGCCCTCTCTTGATCTTGGTACTTTGCAAGAGATAATGACAGCTCCTTTATCATCTGGCGATTTTTTGGCGAAGGAGGGCGATTTACTGATTCATTACTTAGAAGGTCAACCTGAGCCGCGCGTTTGCCTTTTGGGACTTGGAAAACAAGGAGAAGTCAATGCTGAAAAATTAAGGAAAGTCTTTGCAAAAGTGACAAAAAGGTGCCATCAGTTAAAAATTTTAAATATAAACGTGGCCTTGCCAGAGATTTCTGGTATAGAAAAAATCGAACTGATTGAAGCCATTCTCGATGGTCTTCTTTTGCCCAATTATCACTTTAATGCCTTAAAGAAGGTGTCTAAAGATCTCTTGCAACCGCTGGAAAAGATCACATTAATTGGAGCTACAAAAGCAGATCTCGTCGTAGCTGAAAAGTGCTCTGCAATTGCAGAGTCTATCGATATGGTCAGAGACCTTGTGAATGGCAATGCCGACGATATAACGCCGCAATACCTTGCAGCTGTTGCAGAAGGGTTGCAAAAGACATGCAAGCACGTGAAAGCGCAATGTTTTGATAAAAAGAGAATTAAAAAGGAAGGAATGGGGCTATTGCTCGCCGTTAATCAAGGCTCGCACGTCGATCCAGCATTCATCATCGTCGAATATAAAGGCAATCCAAAATCCAAAGAGATGACAGCCATTGTTGGCAAGGGGATCACTTTTGATACAGGAGGATTAAATCTTAAAGGCACGGGACATATGGAAGATATGAAGTGCGACATGGCAGGTGCAGCAGTCTCTTTAGGCGTCATCCATGCCGCTGCAACCCTTGGTCTTAAGGTTAACGTTACAGCCATTATCCCCTCTACTGAAAATAGCATATCCTCTCAAAGTTATAAGCCAGGAGATGTGTATACGGGATATACCGGAAAAAGTGTTGAGATTGGCAATACGGATGCTGAAGGAAGACTTGCACTAGCTGATGCCATTGGCTTTGCCATTGATAAATTAAAGCCTACACGAGTGATTGATCTTGCCACGCTTACAGGATCCGTTGTGGCAGCTCTTGGGCACGATATTTGCGGTATATATTCTAATGATGATGCGCTTGCTCATACACTTTTAGAAGTGGGGCAAACCACCGGAGAGTGGCTGTGTCGCCTCCCCCTACATGAAGACTACCGTGAGCTATTAAAGTCAGATGTTGCCGACATCAAGAGCACAGGAGGAAGAAATGCTGGTAGCATAACGGCCGCTCTTTTCTTAAAGGAATTTGTGGGAGGCACTCCTTGGGCACATCTTGACATTGCAGGAACCGCCTACGTTCCGGAGGCCAAGCGCTATTTTCCCAAGTATGCGACTGGTTTTGGGGTGCGTCTTTTGGTAAAGTTTCTTGAAACCTTATGCTAAACTTTGATTTTCAGTATCGCGATAGAATTCCAGTTGCCATTTTAGGGGCCACAGGTGCTGTAGGCCAGCGCCTTGTGGCAATGCTTGCAGAGCACCCTTGGTTTAGGATTGTATCGCTTACTGCAAGTGAAGCCAATATTGGAAAAAAGTATACAGAAGCTGTACAATGGACACAGCCCTCACCGCTACCTGCAGCAGTTGCTAGTATGCAATTGCAAAGGGGAGAGCCGAGCATTGAGGGTGTCATCGCTTTTTCAGCGCTTGATTCAAGCGTTGCCTATGAAGTGGAAAGTGCGTTTGCAGAAAATGGGTATATCGTTGTCTCAAATACAAGTGCCTACCGCATGGACTGCACAGTGCCGCTACTTGTACCAGAAATTAATTCTTCCCATCTTGAATTGCTAAAAATTCAAAAATTTAAAAAGGGTAAAATTGTTGCCAAGCCTAACTGCACGGCAATCGCTCTCTCTTTAGCTTTAAAACCTCTTTATGATACATTCGGCATAAGTGCCTTGCATGTCATGACAATGCAGTCTATCTCTGGAGCTGGTTTTCCGGGTGTTCCAAGCCTTTCAATTCTTGGTAATGTGATTCCCTATATTCAGGGAGAGGAAGAAAAGGTCGAAACAGAACCCCTAAAAATATTGGGCAAATACGACTCTTTGCAAGTGATCCCGGCTTCTTTTGCAATAAGTGCCATGACAAACCGAGTGCCTGTGATCGATGGGCACACTTTGTGCGTTTCAATAAAGCTAAAAAATAAGCCTTTGAAAGAAGACCTTATCCTTGCATGGGAAACCTTTACAAGCGAGCTTAAGATGCTCCATTTGCCATCGGCTCCTGAAAAGCCTTTAGTCTATTTTTCGCAAAAAGATTATCCTCAACCCAAATTCCATATCGATTTAGAAAGGGGGATGGCAGTTGCAATTGGAGGACTTAGGCCATGTCCTCATCTTGACTACAAATTTACAATCTGCTCAAATAATGTCGTAAGAGGGGCAGCAGGTGGGGCCATTTTGTCTGCCGAATTGTTGCTAAAGAAAGGGCACATTTATTGGTAATTTTGAAATACTTTCTGGATCGTATTTCCTATCTGATGCCGGCGTTTGTTTAGCAATTTCTTATGTAAAACAGGATCGATTTTGATACCACGCTCCGTAATGCCAGCTACAGTCTCAGTAAAAAAGAAAGCTTGAGGAAATATCACTACGGTATAGTCATGCAGCAATTCGGGAACTAAGCTGAAATTGGAATTAGGACGAATTAAAATGTCATAGTGAAAAAGAGAAAAAAAATCTTCTAATACATTGAGTGTTTCATTATTTTCCGATTTTCTATAGTGCCATGTTAATTTTAGATCTGAAGGCAACAGATTTTTAATTCCCTTCACCATTTGAGCAGGGCTCACAGCATCTGTAAACACCTGCACATGAAGCATCTTGTTTGGGAAAAGTGCTGCCACATCTTTTAGGGAGTCGGCGTAATAAGAGCTTGGTGGGAATTTGGCGCCCCAACAGAGGGGCTTGTTCACATCATAATTTCCCCCCTCACGAACATGTATAGCAATACTTATCGCATTCTTCGGAGGAAGAGTCAATGTTAAGGGTTTTTTTGAAGAGATCATTTCTAAAGCAAGTTTTCTGAAAACAGGATTTTTCCAGTCCACTTGAAATGGCTTTGGACCTTCCAAATCACTTTCTGGAAAGTATTCAACCATAAAACATACCGATTTGTCTTTGTACTGCTCAAGCATACTTTCGCTAGTGAAGCAAATTGTCTTGTCTGCTTCTTGTAAATGCATTTCTTTGTCATATAAAACTAAATCTTGGGCATAAGCGAAGGAAGAAAAATTGCCTTTTAAGGGAATGTTAAATTTATAAGAAATCCATTTGGCATGCAGGTAACAAATGAGGTCATCGCCAAAGCGGCCAGACTTTCCAAATGTGACGGACTGCTCAGCATTTAGCCAAGCCTTTAGAAACAAGGATAGAAGAAAAATACATTTAACAAGTTGCTTGTACATCGCTCTCCAGACTCCAGGGTTTGTTTTGTGTTTTTTTAGGCCATATATGGAAGGTGCGGCTCGATAATGCTCAACTTGAGCGTTTTATCCGCTTTAACAGGTTGTTTTGCAAAATACAAAAGGGTTTTTGTCTCCTATCTTTTCTGTCATTTTCAGGCTTATATGGAGCAATTAGAGCTTCATAGACCTTATCCCAGATCAGAAACGAGAAGCCGTTGGCATGTACAACGGAAGGGGATGACTGTGTAATCAAGCAGTATACTTGACGATTGATAGCATCAATTTCAACCTCATCTTCTTTTATATTAAATAATGGAAGAAATAGGTTACAATAATAATCCAATTCAAATAAGTTTCTGTCTTTTTTATTTTTGACATAGTAATACGATGTCATTGCTTGATCACACATTTTGGCGTCAATTGGTTGTAGTTTTGCAAGCCAATTTTTAATGTTTTTTACATAACCAATATAAGTTCCTGTATTGATGTATTTAAATCGTGTTGGGGCTGGGGGGTAATTGTTAATAAGCCACTTATCAGTCGGGTAACAATTTAGTTCGGCTGCAATTAAAAGAGGAGTTTCCATTTTGAGAAATTTGTCTAAAATTGTCTTTTTATTATCTAGAATAAGCACGTCAAAGGCATCAACGAACATTACTATCTCATCGTCTCCAAAATCTTTAAGATAGTTCAATGCGAAGATCAACTTTGTGCCATTGCCATGCCATGGTAAGCCTAATCCTACTACATCAAGATCAATGTCATTTTGTTTGCATGATTGTTTTAACTTTTCAAGGTTCGAATTAGAATGTGTAGAAACTGTAAATATGTGAAATTTATCTAAATTGTTATCAGCCTGAAGTGTAGTAAGCAAAAATAAAAAAATAGTGATGTAAAAAATAAGTGTACGCATAGTAATTTCCTTATATACCGAAAGTGTTTCAAAATTTGCAGCAATTCCCGCTGAATCATAAGTTTCTAAAAATGAACATATTGCATAGGTAGTGATCGTACATTATTTGACCCTTTTCCCGCATCTCGGGCGCCTGTTGCAAATTCCCTACTCTCAAGAGTATGTGAATTTGCAAAAGGCATCGATCTGCAAAAAATGGCTCAAAATTCGACTTCTCACTTCTCGGAGGTTCCCTGTCAGCCTCTTTGAGGCTGACAGGGAACCTCCCTGTGGGCCTGTCAGCGTCTTCACTTCTTGGCAGATTAACTGGATATCTTAGATTAAGCAAGGCATTTTATGTAAATTCAAAAAATTCCAGTCAGAAGTTATTGCTTTGAATATTATTTCTTTTTTGTGTTAACGTTCTCTTCAGATCCTCATCTGGTCTTACCGATCCCTCGTAAACTCCGGCTAGTGACTTACGTGGTAGAAAACAATTAGACGTTAAAGGGTATACACAATGAATAGAAATTATAGAAAATTTAGCTCGGTAATATTGGTATGCGCATTTATACTTACAACATTCCAATTATGTGCTTTGCAGTTGAAAAACTTCACACAAATAATGGCTCATAAAAAGAAAGGTGTTGTAAAAAATAAAGTATTTAGCGATCGTCAGAAAATTATTGTTGATAAAATGAAAGAGTTAATAAATAATAAAACGACGTCAGCAGAATACGGTGATGAATTTGTCAGGTTTTTAGAAAGAGAAAGTAGCCCGCAGAATTCGAATGTAATAATGCGATGCACAATTGATTCCAATTTATCGTATTCTAGCTATGTTGTTGGCAAATATATGCACTCTAACATGAATCAGGAAAAATGTATTCAGTTTGAACATTTTGTAAAAAAAGTAGCCATATCGGTAAACAAGCAAATGGATGTTTTTATTTCCCTTAACGATACATTTGGATTTTCACCTGAAACTACGGATTTTATAAAAAATCATATCATACTTCTTTCTTGTGAGAATCGGAAGGAAAAGGGATACGTTGCGATTCCAATACCTGACTTTTATACCACAGATCCCTCTAATCATAAACTGTTTAGTGAAAATATAAAAAATGAAATCCCATTTTTCGATAGAGAAAATAAGGCTAAATTTATTGGTCAACAAACATCTATATATAGTCGATATCGCAATACTCCAGAGTGGATCGAGAAGACGCCGAGATTAAAAGCTTTTCACTTAGCAAGAAAATACCCAGACCATCTCCTAGTTGATTTTTTAAGCTATCAAACGTGTGCTGATGAAGAGTACGTTAACTATATGTATAATACGTTTGGTCCACCAGCTCCTTATGAACCGATGGAGACCCTTGCTCAATACCGTTACCTTCTGAGTTTTGATGGATGTACATCCCCTTGGTTGCGACCAGAATTCATAATGCGATCCGGTTCCGTGCCGCTTTTTCAGACTCGATTTGAAAAATTTTGGACGATTCTTTTAGAAGATGGAGTCAATTATATAAAAATTAATGATGATGTATCAAATCTAGTGGATAGTGTTATATTCCTAAAAAACCATCCAGAATACGCTGAAAAAGTAGCAAGAAATGCACAGTCCCTCGGTCAAGATGTGTTGACCTCTGATTTTTTTAGAAGGTATTTAGAAGAATTGTTTAACGAAACAAATCATCAACAAAACAAGAAAAAATAATTATACCGATTAGAAAGAGGGTGGGAGTTGCAATTGACGGTTAGACAAATGAATAAATTGATTTTTTTCTCGATTTTGTAATAAAATCGAAGGTTTTCTATGTTTCACAACTTTTATCAGGAATTAATTATGTGCAAAAAATTGCTTTTATTTACACTGCCTTTATTTACAATATCTTTAAATTTATTACTCGGAAGCGTAATTGACCCAGACGTCAATTTGAATGTAACGTCAGAGCAATTAGAAAAGCTTTTCTTGCGAATTCAGGAAGAATGGACCCAATTTGGATCTGATGATCCGTATTGGTCAGTTCTAACTCATGATAAGTTCAAAATGAATACAATAGACCAAAAAATGAAAAACGAATTTTATGAATCAGGAAAAGGTGATTTCGATGTATTACAAGCCTACTGTACGAAGCATCATATTCCTCTTCCAAAAGGCAGATGTTTAGAATTAGGTTGTGGAGTGGGCAGAGTCACTCATTACTTGGCAAAACACTTCGATCATGTTGACGCTGTTGACATTTCTGCTCCTCATTTAAGGCTTTGTGATGAGAATTTAAAAGCACAAAGGATCAGTAATTTCACTCCGATCTGGCTTAACAACTTTCTTAATTTCAAGACCCAACTAGGAGAATACGATTGTTTTTATTCCGTTATTGTTCTTCAACATAATCCACCCCCTGTACAACAATACATGTTAAGTCTAATTTTAAGTAAAATCGCTCCCGGAGGAATATGTCTTTTTCAAATTCCAACCAGTCTTGATGGGTATAAATTTAACTGTGAAACGTATTTCGCTACGGAAAAAAATATGGAAATTCATTGTTTGCCGTTGCATGTGATTATCGATCTGTTAACAGAAAACAACTTTTCTATCATTGATATACAACGAGACAATGCTTTAGGAACCGATTCTGCCTCCTGTTCCCGCACCTTCTTTGTAAGAAAAAAAAATGAGTCGTAAAATCATGGAATTATGAATGGGGTCTAATAAGAAGTTGTTACATGAGAAAATGTATTATAAACAATATCTAAAAGGAGTTGTTAGATGAGCAAACGTATTATGAACAATGTGTCAAGTTAGCGTCTCCAACTGCCGTTTCTAGGATTAACCTAGATATTGTAATGGATTTTGTTAAAAATTATTTTAGAAACAAAAGTTTATAAAAATGATATTTATGAATTTTTTTAATCGTAATTTTATTGCTAGTGTTTATGTTGTTCAAATCTGCATTTTGTATTTATCAACTTTTCAGTTAACAGCCGCCATTTTTCCGTGTACAAATGACTTTGTGAACCTTGTCTGTAAACAAGCTCCTCAATGGATGGATGCACAAATTGAACAAGATTTTTCTTATTTTCGAGAAGGTATCTCACAAGAAAATATCGATGATACTTATACGAAGGTGGCGCGGCAGTTAGGTCAATCTAATACTCTGCGTATCACGGTTAAAAACAAGCAATTGATGACCCAAGGAACTCTTAATGATAGGGCCGAAGCAATTTTATCTGCTGTTAAATATCTCATCCAAAATGTGGGCCTTCCCGATGTCGATTGTATTGCTAGCCTTCACGATGGCTGTCACTATAAAAATACTTTGACAGCACCTGTTCTTGCCTTTGCAAAACATGTAGATGCCAATAATTGTGTTTTAATTCCTGACTTTGAAGGCCTGCAAGGGTATGAAGAAAGAGAATCGTTGCACAAGGATTTCCTTCAATCATATCCGTGGGATCAGAAAACAAAAAAGGTCTTTTGGAGAGGCGTTACAACTGGAGGAATGAATGAACTCGATACTTGGTTTAAATTACCGCGCGCTTTGTTAGTCTTAGAATCGTTTAACCATCCGAATGTGATCGATGCCAAATTTACGCAGGTATGTCAATGCAGTCCAAGCGCGTTTCAGTCAGAATTGGAAGAAATATTAGAATCGAAAAATTTGCTTGGAGCAAACGAGCCAATATCAAAGCACCTTGAATATAGGTATTTGGTTGATATCGATGGAAATAGCTGCACTTATTCTCGATGCTACTGGATCCTTCTTTCTAATTCTATGCTCTTTAAACCCGATTCTAAAAATATTCAATGGTATTATGGGGGGCTGATTCCGTATGTAAATTATCTTCCCCTTAAGGCAGACTTGTCCGATATTGTCGAGAAAATTGAATGGGCAAAAGAGCGCGATGCTGAAGCAAAGACAATTGCGGAACAAGGCGCTGTGTTTGCTGAAAATAATTTAAGCCTTGAGTACATTTATCTTTACTTATATAAAGTCCTAGTGAAACATGCGACACTTCAGGTTAAGAAATAGTAAACTTGGGGACTACTCCTTCGTCGCCTCGATTGCGGCAATTCTTTTTTCTAGGGGAGGATGGGTGGCAAAAATGGATGAGAAAAAGCCGCTATCTTGGAAATAAAGATGGGAAAAGGCAATGCCGCTTTTGGGCATATCATGGACTTGGGTGCTTGCAATCTTTCTTAGGGCATTGGCAAGGGGCTGCGGGTTTCTTGTGAATTGCACAGAGCTTGCGTCTGCAAGGTATTCCCTTTGCCGACTCACAATGCACTTTAAAATAGTACCGGCAAGCCAGGTAAAGGCACCTGCGATGACTAAAATTAAGGCTGCAACAAGTAAGAGATTTCCCCCGTTGTCTTTTCGATCGCTTTTTTGGCTCCTCATGGGACTCCTCATGGGGGAAAATTGGATGAGTCGAAGAGCGATATAAAGGACAAAATAAAATCCCATGATCATGGCTGCAAGGCGCATCCCGATCACCATATCGCCATTATAAATATGGCCAAATTCATGGGCAATAACTCCTTGCAGCTCATCGCGCGTTAAGTGCTGTAATGCTCCCCAGGTGACTGTAATGCTTGCATCCTCATGGCTTAAGCCCGCAGCAAACGCGTTAATTTCTTCTACATCAATTAGATACACAGGTGGGATGGGAATAGAGGAGGCCAAAGCGATCTCTTCCACAATATTCAGAAGCTGCATCTCTTTTACATCCGCATCTTCTTTCGTAAGAAGGATTGCTCCCATCGACTCTGCGACGTAGGAGCCGCCCTGCGCTCTGAAGAGGAGATATTGACAGGCAGCGACAAAAAAAGTGATCGCAAGAAATGCCATCCCGACAAGGGGAAGAGGCGGATCATAATTTTCCCCACCAAAAAGATGCATAGCGCCTTCAGATAGACAAGCAATAGCTATGGTTAGCAAAGCAAAAATTGCAAGATAAAGACATGTCTTGCGCCTTGCCCTTTGCTGCGCTAACCAAAAGTTCATAGCCATTAGAAGGAAACCTTAACAGCCTGCTTAGCAAGTTTATCTTCAATTTCATACATATCAGCCAAATGATGGCCAAAGGTTGCTGCAATAAGCACAGCTGGAAACACTTGCTGCGTTGTGTTGTATCCCATTACTTGATCGTTGTAAGCTTGTCTTGCAAAGGCAATTTTATTTTCTGTAGAGCTTAGCTCCTCTTGTAAACGCTGCATCGTTTCATTGGCCTTAAGATCTGGGTAGTTTTCAGCAAGGGCAAAGAGGTTGCCAAGAGTGCCTTTTAAAGTTGACTCTGCAGCGATCAGTTCTTTGATAGAGCCATCAGTGGGTCCACCTTGCCTGGTCACACTTTCCTTTGCAGATACCGCTTGACTTCTTGCTGCGATAACAGCTTCCAAGGTGCTCTTTTCATAAGTCATGTATCCCTTGACAGTTTCGACTAAATTGGGGATTAAATCGTAGCGCCTTTGAAGTTGGACATCGATTTGGCTCCACGCATTTTTGACTTGATTGCGCAAGTTGACAAGTCGGTTGTATGTGCTGATTAGCCAAAGGATAAGAACACCTCCAATGACCGCTAAGACGATTAAAACGACACTCATTACATGACTCCTTTGTGTATACATAAACCAATATTTGAGATGGTTTAGGTATAGTGTAACTTATCCTGAAAATTTCTTAAAGATCCCATTTAGTTTATTTAAGGGTTTTTTTGAAGAAGTTTTTTTGCTGTCGTCTTTAGGATTGCCCTCACTTTTTATCCGTTCGCCATATTGCAGAGGGGGTGCTGTTGGGTCAAAAAGAGCTCTAATTTGCTTTTCAAAAGCATCTTTTCTAACAAGATAGTTTCTTCTGTTTTGTCTGCCGATCTCTTCAAGTTCTGATTTTGGGAGTTGCAATAGGTTTTCAAGAACTCTTTGAAGATCGAGAGGGTCGGCGTGATAAGTCGTGGCAAGGTTTTGTATTTTTGTTTTATAGTATTTGACTAAACACCTTTGATCTGTAATAAACTCGTTCATCGGGGGCGCATCTGTTGTCACGACAACGGCAGAGGCGCTCATTGCTTCCACGATATAATGGCCAAAACCTTCTGTTTCACTTGGACAAAGGTGAATGCCGCAAGAATTTGTCAGGTGAATTAATTCTTTTTCTGAAAGGCGCTTTGGATAATAATGAATATTTGCATAAGAGGATGCAGAAGTGGATGGGGATATATTCTCTCCAACCAGATGCAGCATGGGATTGTCTATATTATGTTTCCAAGTAAAGATGACCTTAGAGGTGCCTTTTGAAATGCTTTTTCCTTGTAGATGTAAGATTTTATCGTATTCCTTATCGATTGTGCTATCCAATCTATCGAGTGAGGTAAATCCCATGTAATAGGTGTTGACGTCAAAAGCTGAAAAAATTCTTTGAACTTCTTTTGTGCGACATAAAATTAAGTCAATACCAGAAAGTGTGCTCAGCTTTGAAAGATACCATTCTGGATTAGGGAGAAAATAGTTTTTCTTTGCGTATTTGAAAAGGGAGGGGAAGTTATGTTCAATGAAAATGTTATATTGAGCTTTAGGAATGCTAACAGGAAGTTTACTTATATCTGAAGATGCTTTAATAAGATTTACAGAGTAACCCATCTCTTGTAACTCTTTTTCAAGGATGCGCATGTCGCGCGATAACCCCACTCCGTTATCGTCTGCAATGATGTTCACAACAGTTGATTTGCACGACGTTTCATAAGGAAACCCTAAAAAAAGGCAAATCAACAGACTTCTTTTGAAACTCGCTTTGGTTGATAAAATTTGGGATTTTTGTGCAGATTTGTTGCAAAATTTTGAAAGCATGTGTACACACCTGGTTGAAAAATTTTGCAGCAAAGATGCCAAAAAGCACAATTTTAGCGACCAAATGGAGTTTCGAAAGAAGTCTAATAAAGATGCGTACATCTTGAAAAATTGGGAACGGGATAAATTTTGCCAAATCATGGTCATGTATTAGTTTCTTTTAAAAAGAATTTTCATTTCTGTTTTGAAAAAGTTCTGGAAATAGAGATAATTTGCGCGGTTGAGCTCACCAATTTTTTGCAATTCTTCATCTGGTAGATCTAATAGCGTAGTGATTGTTAACTGCAATTCTAATGGATCTACATAATAGCATGTCGCAAGATTTGTTCGCGATTTCTTATGATATTGAACTAGACATCTTTTATCCTTAATGAATTCATTCATGGGGGGGGCATCTGTTGTTACGACAACAGCGCTTGCGCTCATTGCTTCCATGATATAATGCCCAAAGCCCTCTGTTTCGCTCGGGCAAAGATGAATACCACATTGATTAGTCAAGTTGAGTAATGCTTTTTCGGTAAGGTAGTTACTATAGTAGTGAATATTAGCGCAAACAGGGCCTACAAAATCATGTCCAACGAGATCAAGGGTGGGAAAATAATAGCAGGTTTTCCAAAGATCTATAATAGTTGATGTCCCTTTTGCAATGCTTTTTCCTTTTAAGTGTAATATTTTACCGAAATCTTTTTCTATGGCCGGATTAAAGCGATCTAATGACGTGAAAGCGATGTAGTGTGTCTTCACATTAAAAATGTTAAATATTCTTTGTACCTCTTTGGTGCGGCATAAGACTAAATCAATCCCAGAAAGAATAGTCCAATGTGATAAATACCATTCTGGATTGGGGATAAAATAATTTTTTTTTGCGTATTTAAAAAGAGAGGAATACGTATGTTCGATGAAGATGTTATATTCAGCTTTTGGGATCTCTTGAGGATAACCTTTGCTATGTGGAGCTGTACTTATGAGATTGACCTGATAACCCATTTCTACTAATTCAGTCTCAAGAATGCGCATGTCTCTTGACATTCCCACACCATTGTCAGTTGCGAGAATATTCACAACGGGAGCCTGGTTATTTTCTTTACCAAAAATAGGGTTAGATAAGTAATAAGAGATGAGTAGTGCTAATATTAAATGTAGTTTCATTTTTATATATATACCTAAATTATGTAGTAGGCATAAGCCATCCTATTATAGGATGCAATGCTCGAAAACATTCTGCAAGAAAGCAGACTTATGTGTCAATTTATTTATACCGAACGTATTTCAAAAATCCAAATTTTGAAATACGTTCGGTATAAGTCAAGATCTTGTATCATCCTAAAGAAAATAACTCGTAAACAACGAGTTAATGCAAAAGCTTCTTAAATAGGTCAGAAGCCCCTTTTTTCAATTGGTGAACAGTGTCCTTGGTAGTTTCGCCTCCAACGTCTTTTGCAATTTCTTCGGCAGCGTCTTCTTGTCTTTGTTTATCTTCCAATAGCGTTTTCCATGGCAGATCTGTGGTACTAGGCGGTGGTGGCTCCTTTTCATTTAAGCCGCCGCTTGCGATATGTAAAAAGGTACCTAAAACAAGTCCTTGAGGCCCCCCTTGTGCCTGAGCCACAAGAGCGCTTAGGCGTGCGGCAGCTTTTGTTTTGTCAATAGCTACGCGTTTTAAAGTTCCTTTAAATGGAATTTGAAGCATATATCGATTAGGGATATTAGACACTTTAAAGGCTTGTGCAATGGAGGCTCCGGCAACTCCAATAATCATATCGACATCGTCATCATTGAGATTAACATTGCCCCAGGCTGCAATCGGAAATCGGTCATTAATCAAAAGATCAACTCTTTTGATTTCTACAATACCCTCTTTTATCGATAAATATATGGGAGTTGTCGCGACGACAATAGGATCTTTAGAGGAATTGACAAGGAGGCTTAGCACTTTTGCAAGCTCAGATTGTGGGGAAAAACGTATTTTTTTTAAATTGAGTTCTGCCTTGCTTATTGTTAACTTAGCCAAAGTGGGGTTGTCCAGGGACAAGGAAAATCCTTGGGCGGAAATGTGCATGGAAAGAGGGTCATCAGCGCTTATCATCCCATCAAAAATTGGAATAATACCCTCTAAAACATAATCAGACAGCTCAGGCGTCACTATTAATTTTGCTAAAAGATCTTGGTTAAGTGAAAATATTCCATTATTTAAAGTCCCATCGATGAGAAGATGGGCATTTTTCCCTTTTAAATCGAGGTAAAGCATTCCATTTTGCTGACTTAATTTTGCCTTGAATCCCGCATCTACCGACGGACCTATAATTGCTTCAATCTGATGCCTGGTTTGTGGATAGACGCACCCCAATTGGCAAATAGGTCCAATGGGAAGTGTTTTAAGAGTCCCATCAACGGATGCGATTATGTCTTTTTGATTGAGTTTAAGATCCTCTGTAAAAGCATTTTGAAAAGATCCGCTCATTTGCCACTCTGTCGGGATGCCATCTCCTGTCGATCCTTTGCCTTCTGTTGTAAAAGTAATGGTGTTTTTTAAGTTTTTACTTGCGATATGGGTTTTAATCTCTTTAAAAAAGATTTTTTGTGAAGTCGATAGGCTCATTCCACTTAAGTTTTCACAGTTTAAAGAAACGTCGAACACTGCTTTTTCAAATGAGGCTTTAAAAGTAGAAGAGGAAATCGGGAGACTCAAATCGTTGAAAGTGGCAATAAATAAGGCCGGCTCAAGTAAATTAAATTCCTCATTTAAATTAATTTTCTCATAGGCAACATCTGCTTTTAATTTTCTTAAGACTTTGTATCCTTCAGGTGTTAGCTGCCATTTTAGGTGAGAAGACTTAGGCTCTTTCAAAAGCGCTAAAATTGCATCGCTATAGATAAAAGAGATACTACCATTTACATTTGTAGAAGCGATGTCGCAATTAAGATCGCCTCTATTGTTTTGCATAGAATACTGCATGGAGGCTGTGAGATCAATTGCGTCTCCAATCAGGGGTAAAAGATCTTGCCTATTTAAGAAAATATTGAGCATTTGGCTTGGAAAGTGATGCAATTTAGCATAGGTTTGTACTTTCAAGCGATTGAAGTTAATGCCATTATTGTCTTTCCAATCGCTTAGTTTAAAAATGGCCTTTATTTTTCCAAGCGCAAGCGTATCGATTTTCACATCAGTACTTAAATGGATATTTAGAAGCGCTTGCTTTGTATCCACATCCCAGTCGATGTTGAGATGCTCTAATGAGGGCGCGCTATTTTTAGCTTTAATGTGGGAAGCTGTTAAAGTGCCGCTTGATTGCAAATGATCTTTTGCACCCAAGTTCCCTTGTAAGCGCCAGTGGTCAATTGTAAATGACAGGGGATTTAGCGTTAAACCTTCCGAATTCCAATCCATCGTACCGTAGATTTTTTGTCCCCCATTATTTAAAGTGATGGCAAGATCTGCAGTATTGCCAAACTCCTCTTTAAGTTTCCCTCCCATTTTCGTCACATCATCGATAAGATCAATTGGAGCCCCGCTTACACTCAATTTTACATTTAAAGTTTTCTTAAATGCTTTGATTGTTTCATCAATGGAATTTAATATTTTAAATGGGGACTCAAGTTCTATTGTGAAAGGGCGCCCATCTTGCCTTGCAAATGCCTGCATGAGAAATTTACCGCCCTTTTCATTTGCATGCGTATTGAAACTTGCACTTATCTTCTGAATGGAAAATTTCTTAAGCTGGGGGTGATTGATAAAGGTTGCACCTTCAAATTGCAATAAAGCTTTCAGTTGGAAGGGAAAGCCTTCTTTGATCTGGTTTATATTTAAAGGATAATCACAATGGCAAAACACGTTAAACTGCGTTGGTGAGGCTAAACTGATTGGATTATCGATTTGAAGAGTGTCTTTAATACGATTAAAAAGGGCAGGTGTGAGGGTAAGATGCGAGTCTTGGGTAAAAGAGAGTACCATATTAGAATCGATGATCAGCTCGGCAGTGGACGAAAAAGTCTCAGAGGATAGTTTAAAGAGCAATGAATTAACAGAGCTTGCTCGCTGTATGTTGATGTTTAGCTTTTTTCCAAGAAGTTCTTGCAACACTTTTTGTTGAGCAGAATTTTCAAAAAAAATCGTACTTTTAAGTAAAGCGATAGGGAAATTAGCGATATCAGCATTAACTTTAAACTGCTCATTTTTAACTTGTAAGATCTCTTTTAGGTTTAATGATCCAGTAAATAGTCGACTGGAAAGAAGTTGTCCAATAAAAGCTTCGATTTTAAATGTGCCGATTTCCCCCTTGCTGATTTCACCTTTTGGGGAAGTCTTTTGAGACGTCGTGCCGTTTGCCTTAAATCTTAAGGGAAATTCATTTGCCCCTTTTTGATAGATGGCTTCGATGTCATCAATGATAATCTTTACTTTGGGGACGTTGGAGGAGTTGTTTTTGGTATCACAGCAATTGATATTAAGGGCTTTTTCAATATTAGTGGCCCCATTATTTAAAAGATCTTTTTCAATTTTGACATTCGTAAGAAGTATTTTTGCATCATCAATAGAGCGAGGCGCAAAAATAATGCGAAAAAGTGAGGCGTTGACTTTAGCCTCGCGCAAAAGTGCAATCTCTTCACCTTGCGCATCTTTTAGCGTAAGTGCTTGGATATGCTGAGCGCCTACCCAACTCAAATGAAGATCTTGCAATGCAAATTTTCCTGGAATTTTGTGGTTTATTGCGCTGATAAGCGCTTGATTAATCGATGAGATGGAAAGAAGGGAAGGAAGTATTGCAAGTAGAAGAAAGATAAAAACCACAACCATCAATAAGCACTTAATACATATAGAAAAAAAACGCCTAAAGCCTTGACGTTTATTTGCAATGGCATTTGCCTTAGATTGTTCTGATTTTTTCATGACTATAATCCTTACATTTGTTCGATACGGCAAATGCCATCTTTATTGACGATGAGCCTTAGTTTTTTAAATTCGGTGTGCGTTTTTGATGCGTCAGTTAAGAGAGAGTTTTTGATGATGATGTTGATGTGATAAACTTTTGGAAGCAATACTTGGTTTAAATTTTCAGTGATTGGATTTAAATATAAGCGCTCTTCGATCGGCTCGCTTGCTTGCCTTAGCAAATAGCGCAAATTCAAGCGAAAAATGACGCTAAGATTCATTTTACGTTTGTCGGTGAATTTCGGCAAATGTTTGATGTTGACGACTCTTCGGTAAAATAAAATGCTCTCAGGTCTTTGATAAGTTCTTAAAAATGAATGAAATTTTGCATCGCGCATCTCTCTTATGTCATTTGGCAGCTGCTTTAAATTTAGAAAAGAGGTCACTTCTGTCAACATTCCGATTTTTTGTTTTTCTCCAATGACTGTGCGAAAGTCTTGGAAAAAGGCTGAAACCTTTTGAAATGAAAAGGCGTTTATGGTTTCTTTTAGCCTATCTTTAATGACATACAATACTGCGGCAAGGACAATGAATGGGGCTGAGTTAAAGACGAACGTATGGCCTAACCATGCAAATAAGACTAAATAAAATAAGATGGCAGCTCCGGCTGAAAAAGCCCTTAGATAATGTTGATAGCGTTGATCAATTGGATATCTATTTGAATGAAGTTGCAACGCTTCTAAGATATAGGAGTGCAATAGGTTTGTCTCATAGGAGAGACTTTCACCTAAAAGAGAATCCGATGGATGATTTAAAAGTTCTTGGATAGTGGAGTCTTTATTTGAGATAGGGATGGCTAATAGAAACTGAGTAAGCGAGTTATCTGCAGATTGCAATGAGGCCCTTGCCTCGTTACGTATCGCCTTTAAAGTCTTTGATAAAAAATAACTGATCATATCCCAAAGAAAATCATCGATATAATCGAGATGAAAATGATTTTGGGGGGCTAAGAAGATCTCTTTGACTTTAGTGTACTTTTCTAAAAACGCATGAATGTGATTGCAAAGTTCCAAAGTTTTGCAGGCAATTGCAATATCTTGTGCTTTGCTCTTGGGTTTTTCTAAAATAACATTCTGAATTTGTTTTGTTTCTTGTCTTAAAGTACTTCTAAATACATTTGCAAGGAGTTTTAACTCATCTTCAATGAGCTTGTGCTGCTCGGCCGTTTTAGATTGTCCACATAAAGAAATAATGCGTGAAAGCGGTGAAATAGGGTCATTTAAGTCCAAAAGTGTATTGAAGGGAATTTCAGGTGTTTTGTAGCGTATTAATGTTGTTTGATCAAGATAAAATGTTTGTTTGGTATAGGTTTCTGCATTTATCTGCAAAGCGTTTGGAATGAAAAAGTAAAACTCTTGAGTATAGCAATTGTCATTTTTAGTCTCAGAGGGAAAAAAATTGGATTTGATTGCAAAATGCCACTGATCTTGAAAGTGAACTTCGCCACTATCGATATCTTCCCAAAACTGCTCTCGGTTGATATCCATTTCTTATAATTGTCCTAGAACTTGGGAGGAGATGACTCTATCTAGTGAGTAGTTGCTCTTTAACCTTAAGGTTTCTTCGTCCATTGTCTTGTAGAGCTCCTCTAGCGATTTGATTGTAGGGGAGATTTTTGAAACGGGATATCTCTTTTTAAAAGCATTAGTATCGCTGTTGATAGCGTCCTCGATTTGTTTAAGGGAGATGGCCTCTAAGGGAAATCCGATATGATAGTAGCCATTTTGTTCAAGATTTCCCGTTACTTCGATGAGGAGCCCTGCGCGGATAAGTTTTAAGACGATACGCCGTAAGGACGTCACAGATAGGCCAGATTGCACTGCAAAATAATGAATTGTTGCAGGAGAGTGTCTTTCATGAAATCGTTTTGCTGCAAATGTGAGGACAAGAAGAGCGCCCACTCGCTCAGCTAAAAAATAGCTTATCCCAATATGGGGAAAAGCGTCAGGGGCAAAATCTTCAATATGGTAGGCAACTTCTGCACCTGCTAAGGCAATTAGCCAACTTGTGTTTAACCAAAGAAGAAATAAGGGTAGCGCTGCAAAGCTTCCATAAATCACCCCGTAGCTTGCGAGGCCGATTGCAAATTTAATATAGACCCATTGCATAAGTTGGAAGGCGCTTGCTGCAAGTAGACCTGCGATCAGGGCAAAACGAATAGGTACTTTTATATTGGGCATGACATAATAAAGGGCTGTAAAAAGTATCCACGATAAAACAATCGGGAAGAAGTGAATAAGAGATAGCATTAACGGGCTAAGCAGTTGCCATACCTGATCAGATTGGGATAAATCAGCCAGTTGGGTTGACAAAAAAACTGTCAGGCTACTTGCTATGATGAATATAATGGGGCAAAATATCAAAACAGCGGTATAGTCGGCAATACGCCTTGCCCATGATCGTTGTTTTTCTATTTTCCATATTGCGTTAAAGGAAATTTCAATCGTACAGACAAGTTTAATGACGCTCCACAAAAGAACGATGACACCAACACCTGCAATGAGTCCACTTTTGGTGTTTTCAAGCATGCCATGAGCAAAGTCGATGAGTTTTGTTCCAATCTCGGGTTGGTCGCTAAAACGCTGTAAAAGTTCACTTTGGAATATATCTTCAAAGCCAAAGCCTTTTGCAATTCCAAAGGCAATGGCTACAATTGGGACTAAAGATAAAAGGGTATAAAACGTTAAAGCGGATGCTTTATTAGAGCAATCATCTTCATAAAAGCCTTTAGCGACTCCATAAGTGACGTCGAGTATTCTTAACGCAAATTTTGCAATAGGAGACCTTTTGCGAGAGGAAATGATAGGGGGTTGATTAGGAAAGTGAATTGCGCTACCTCATTTTTTGCTATTTTACCTGCTCTTGTCTTTTCTCGCAATTTTTAGGTAGCGCAATTTTTTTAGTTATGATATCAAAAGGATATTCAAATGGAGGTTATTATGGTTAGACAATTATGGATATCGGTGTTTATTGGGATAGCCATTTTAAGTGCAAAGACACTTGCTGCACACGACCACGACCACGGCCACGATCACGTACACGTAGGTGTGGGGGTAGACGTGGGCGTAGGTGTTCATTCACGGCCTGCGACTTACGTGCAAGTAGCGCCGCCTGTTGCTCTTCTTGAGACAATACCAACAATGCCTTATCCTAATGCCTATTGGATTGATGGCTATTGGAGATGGGACGATCATTGGGTATGGTCGCCAGGATATTGGACGACTCGGCCGCAGCCAAACGCGGTTTGGGTGGGAGGATCATGGGCAAGGCATCCAGTGCATAATGGCTGGTCTTTTTCAGCTGGATACTGGCGTTAAAATTATGAGATTTTAGGGTGTGTCCCTAGGCAAGATGTCTATAACGAAAGGGATGTATATGGCAAGTTTTCCGTCGTTGTCGTCTGTAAGAGATCTGGTGACAAGTGTTTTTCACTATCGCAATTTGCAAGATAGTGTCATTTACGTAGGCTCAACAGCTTATCGCGCGACTTCTTTAGCAGCGTCGACCTTAAGGCTTCAAAATGAGGGTGCTTCGTTAAGATTTACACATGGTGGGTATTTAGACGATCGAACGGTCGAAAAGATTGGTGGGGTCGAATCGTCTTGTTATGTCACAATCAATAAATATAAATTAGCCTATAGAGCGACAGACGGCAATTATTATTGTATTCAAAGCCTACCTAGTACTGCAAGTTTTGTGTTGGTGCGGACAGAGGGCAATCTCATGCTGGGAGAATTTAGAAAAGATTCTCTTGATGCTCCAATCAAAGCATGGCTCGTTTCTCCCAACTTGCAGAGGTTGGAAATTCAAGGAGTGGAAGAGGTTTGTTATTTTGCTGATCCGGGTTGTCCGGTGAGTCCTCCTCAAAACCTTATAAAAGATCTTGAAGATGTGACTTTTTCATATTTAGCGCTAATGGATAAGCAGATAGCAAAGAAACCTTTAAGTCTTAACGAAAAGGCGAAAGTTTCTTATGTCGAGTGGATGTATCCCTGTTATCAGCGCGTAAAAGCTGCAAAACTGAATGAATGCATTAAGACTTTCTCCGATACAAGTTGCGTCGTGGATTATTCAAAGGAAAAAAAATGTGGGATTGAGGGCGATCATTTATTGATGAGATGTCCGGCAGATGGCGCAATGTATCAGATAAAATATATCTTAGCCGGAACTAAAGAGGCGCATTCCATCAAAAATGCCCTGAGCTTAAGACATTTTGAGGTTAGGGAAGGCTGGGATTGCATACATGTTGTGGCCCATCTTAATAAAGGGGAGTCGATGGCTTGGATTTTACGCTATCCATTGACAGTTGTTGAAGGAGCGTTGTGGGCTGAATTAGTCCAAGAAGATGGGGTAATTTTATTATGAAATTTATGGAAAGAATTGCGACTAAAAGACTTAAAGACCTCGCTAAATCGCCATTTGATTTAAGTGTAAAGGGCAATTTAAACCCGGAAAGAATTAATACTTATGTTGCAAGCGCCTGCGGGTATCGGTTTTTATATGGAACAGAGCGCGTTGACGGCAGCACAATGCAAGCGCTAGAAGATCTTGCGAAAGAATCTTTTGCATTAGACAAGATGAAGAGGATGCAATCGGGTGAGATTATCAATAAAATTGAAGGGTTTGCATCTGAAAATAGAGCGGTGCTTCATACGGCTACGCGCGATTTTTTTGAAGAAAAAAATCAGTCAAAGACAGCGCAAGAAGCAGCAGGTCTTGCCTTTAAAGAAGTTAATAAGCTTAAACATTTTTTGGATGAATTAGAGGAAAGTTTTCATTTTACAGACCTTGTCACGATTGGCATTGGGGGCTCTGATCTTGGCCCAAGAGCCCATTATGTCGCCTTAAAACATTTACAAAAAGCTGGGCGATCGGTTCATTTCATAAGCAACGTCGATCCGGATGAGGCAGCTCTTGTCTTAAGAGGGCTTGATTTAAGAAATACGCTTGTTTTAGTGATCTCAAAATCGGGAACGACCATTGAAACGCTTACAAATGAAGAGCTTGTAAGAAGCAGATACTTAAAGGCAGGATTAGATCCGAACAAACATTTTATCGCTGTGACAGGTAAGGGGAGTCCTCTTGATGATAAAAGCCGCTATCTTGAATCATTTTACATTTGGGATTGGGTTGGAGGAAGATTTTCGACAACTTCTATGGTAGGGGGCGTGATCTTAAGTTTTGCTTTTGGATTTGATGTGTACAACGATTTTCTAAAAGGCGCAAATGCGATGGATAAAGTCGCGCTCAAAAGTCATTTACACGAGAATTTGCCTCTTCTTGGCGCCTTATTAGCCATTTGGAATCGAACGTTTTTACAATATCCAACTCTTGCCCTCATTCCCTATTGCCAAGCCTTAAGCCGTTACTCAGCACATGTACAGCAGGTGGCGATGGAATCTAACGGTAAGCATATCGACACAAATGGTGACTTTGTCAATTTTTCCACCTCTTCCATCATTTGGGGAGAACCCGGCACAAATAGTCAACATTCATTTTATCAGATGATCCATCAAGGAACAGACATAGTGCCATTAGAATTCATTGGATTTGAAAAGACGCAATGCGAAAAAGATTGCCTTGTGGAGGGGACATCGTCTCAGCAAAAACTTCTTTCAAATCTTTTTGCCCAAGCCATTGCCTTAGCGACGGGTCAGAAAAGTGAAAACCCGAATAAAGAATTTAAAGGCAATAGACCCTCACATATTTTACTTGCAGAGCAACTTACCCCCACCTCTTTGGGAAGTCTTTTGTCATATTATGAGCATAATATTGCTTTTCAAGGATTTATTTGGGGGATTAACTCTTTTGATCAAGAGGGCGTTCAGCTTGGAAAAGCTCTTGCAAAAGAAGTTTTATCTTGCTTTTCTTTAGATGAAATCAGCCATCCTTACCCTGTTGGTAGGGCGTTTTTAAAAGAACTTAAAGCAGTTCTGCATAAATGATAAATAAATTAATTCCAAAAAGAGGACTTAAGTGCTTGCGATGTGGAAACCCTTTTGCAGATAGATGTGTGTACCATTCAATGGTAGTGGAAAATGTAGCTGCAAAAGCATTAGATAGGCGCGATTATTGCGATCCATGTGCAAAAGAGCTTCTCAAAAATCCTTCGTCTGATACGATTTTAAGTCTTTGGAAATCGACTCACCCACCGGCTAAGGAGGCCCACCAAAAGCCTTTACATCTTTTTGCTTTTGCTCTTGCCTTGCTTGAAGAGCAGATTGCAAAAAATGATTCATCGCTTTTTGCTGAAATGTTTGTGCTAAGCCTATATCTTTTAAGAAAAAAAATTCTTTATCAACGCCAAGAGGTGAAGTTGTCATCTGGGGTGGATGGGCTAATTTTTGAGGTCGCTGAAACAGGAAAGCTCATTTGTGTGCCTAAGGTGGAACTATCTTCGTTACAGATTGAAAATTTGCAAAAAAGTATCGCATATAAACTTAAGTAGGCAATTGTGATACAGGATTTTATCTCTTACATCGCTTCAGAAAGGGGCTTATCGAAAAACACAGTAAGCGCCTATGAGCGGGATCTTAAAGCCTTTGCAGCATTTTTAAATGTAGATGATTTTAACCTAAAAACGGCAGTTGGAGACGCTAACTTGACACAATCTCTTGAACCAGAATCATTTGCAGTGGGTCGGTCCAACACCCTCTGGGAATGTCCCGCCCCACTGCAAAGTGATTCTAATTCAAGATCTTGCGCCAATTTAGCATCTCGAACTGCCGTTTCTAGGTTTAACTTTTCCTTTGTTAAAGTGGAGCATATCGTCTCCTATCTTGGATTGCTTAAAGCAAAAGGGTATGCCAGTGCTTCAATTTCAAGAAAGTTAATGGCGATGAAAACTTTTTTTAAGTTTTTACTTCGCGAAGGGCACGTAGATCGCAACGTAGCCTTTTATTTGCAGACGCCAGCCCTTTGGAGCCTTATCCCCGAAATTTTAACAATGGATGAAATGCAAAGACTTTTAAATCAGCCAAACCCTGAAACGGCGCAAGGGGCAAGAGATAAAGCAATTCTTGAGGTCTTATATGGCAGCGGGCTGCGCGTATCTGAAGTTTGCAGCTTAGATATCCAAAGTGTCAGCGATACTTTTATTAAAGTGATGGGGAAGGGGGGCAAAGAGCGCGTGGTGCCAATTGGAGAAGTGGCTCTACATGCGATTGATCACTACTTAATTTATTTTAGAGATCAAAAAGCGAAAAAAAATATGCCAGCTTTATTTGTGACCTCGCTTGGCAAAAGGATTGACAGAATCTCGATTTGGAAGATGGTAAAGAGGTGTGCTGCAACGGCTGCGATCAATAAAAATATATCTCCCCACACGATGCGCCATACCTTTGCAACGCATCTGCTCGATCATGGAGCTGATTTGCGCGTCATACAAGAGATGCTTGGGCATAGCAGCATAAGCAGCACAGACCGCTATACCCAAGTGAGCTGTGTAAGGCTGCAACAGGCCTTTAAACAGTGTCACCAGAGGTATTAGCTTTCAATGAGCAATGAGTGCCAAGTTTGACAGCGAAGGTGCAAGAAGATGCCCATATTGCAAAAGGAGGAGCAAAGTAGCAAGTGGCAATAGCTCCTGCGATTAGCATTGGTTTATATTTATTCCAAACGCGTAGCATCTCTTCTTCTCTTTCATTTATTTCTTTTTTGAATATAATTCCAGCACAGAATCCGATGACAAAAAGAGGGGGGGAACAAAGAAACAGGGTAAGGCCTAAAAGGAATAAGAATATGGGTTTAGCTTTTGCCCAGATTTTAGCAGTTAGATTTTGTAATTTACCGAGTAGCGCATCTGCTGTACTGATGGTTCTAGCTAAAAAAATTCCGACTTTTGATCTTAAAACCGTCATTGAAAAGTGCTGAGTGGATGAGCGCTTTGCGCGAGGTCTTGCCCGCGCTCCTTCTTGTGGGCCTGAAGGTGTTTCTGGAGGGGCTGATGGTGTGTATTCCGGAGGAGATGAGGAATAGGGTGCATAGGGAGAAGGTGCAGTATGAGCTGGTCTAGTGTGAGCTGGTTGAGTCATAAAACGTCCTTTGTTAGGTTTATATATTCGGAATATAACATGGGTGATTAATTGGTTGCAAGTAATATTAGAATTTAAGTGGGTTAAAAATGTTTAATGATGATCTTAATGATTTCCATTTGTCCAAAGAGGTAAAAGATAAACTGAAAAATAAAAAAACACTAAAGAAAGAACTGTCTGAAGGTAAAACAGCACAAGAGGTGCTTGAAATTTCAAATGACACGATGATGAAATTTTATTCAGCTGCCTACTATCTCTTTGAAAATCGCCACTATGATGACGCTGCTAATGCATTTTTCTTTCTCGTTACTTTAAATCCGCATGGATACGATTATTGGGTAGGTCTTGGAATGGCAGAGCAGCTTAAAGGAGATTTTGAAGCTGCAATCGATGCCTACGAGATGGCTGCAATGCTGGAAACTGAAAATCCATCGGCCTATTTGTATTTGGCCAAATGCCTATTTGCCATGCATGATAGAGAAAGCGCATTGGACGCACTAAATCTTGGAATCAGCATCGCAGATGATAGACCCGAATATTACGATCTTAAGCTGCAAATGGAAGCGGCAAAGAAGCTGCTTGGTAAGTAACCCCATTATTGTGGGGTAGAAGCGAAATAAAATTAGAGCTGCGGCAGCAGCGATAGAAAAGATATGGGTAATAGGATGCGCACACGGGCACGAAATTAGCAACTTCGTGAACATGCAATGGTGTCAACTTAAGCATATTTCGACCTTTCAGGCCTCTATTAACTGGTTCTGTCCACCTAGGTCTCACGACCTAGGCTATCAAATACCAGTCCTTCGGACCTTTTTTAGGCCTGATAAGGCCGAAATATGATAGCCTAGGTCGTGAGACCTAGGTGGACAGGATCATTTGAAAGAGGTCTGTAAGACCGATATAACCTTAAGTTGACACCATTACGTGAACATGTACAAAAATGGAAACGGAATACTGAATCGACCATTGAGCAAAGTTGTTATCAATTTTCTCCTATCATTCTGGATTGATTTTTGCCATAAGTTTGTCGTTGACTACTTGTGGAGAGGCCTTTCCCTTTGAAAGTTTCATCACTTGGCCAACTAAAAAGGCAAGGGCCTTATCTCTTCCCGCTTTAAAGTCGACGACAGATTGTTGGTTATTGGCAAGGACTTGATCGACTAAAGCTTCTATTTCTCCCCCATCATGCATCGGTTTAAAGTCGGGGTTTTGAGCCACGATCTCAACTGGTGACACTTTAGGATCTAAAAGCATCGCATCAGCAACATCTTTTGCAATCCTTCCAGTAATTGTGCCTTTTTCGATCATATTCACAAGAGTGCCGAGGTGCTTTGGTGTAATTCCACAGTCGACAATGGATTTTCCGGTATCTTTTAAACGACCTGCAAACTCGACAATGATCCAGTTACATAACATTTTGGCATTGCTGCAATATTTTAATGCTTCTTCAAAGTAGTCGGCCACTTTTTTTTCGCTTGTAATGACAAAGGCGCTTTGTAAAGATAGCATAAGTTCTTTTGTATAACGCCTTTCGCGTTGCAATGGCAGTTCGGGAAGCGCTTTTCTTACTTCTTCGATATAGGCATCTGTTAAGACAATGGGAAGAAGGTCTGGTTCTGGAAAGTAGCGATAATCATCTGCGCCTTCTTTTCGCCTCATGAGGACTGTAGCCTTTTTCTCAGGATCAAAGCGATAGGTCGCTTGCGCGATCACATCACTTACCGGTTTATGGGCGTGAGTTGTATATTCCCTAATTTGCCTTTTAATTTCGGCATCAACTGCAAGTTCAAGGTTACTAAAGGAGTTCATGTTCTTAATTTCGATCTTGTTGCGAAGGGTTTTTTCCCCAACGATCCTAACAGAGACATTGGCATCAACTCTTAAAGACCCTTCTTCCATATTGCAATCTGAGGCGTCGATATACTGCAAGATAGCTTTTACTGCCATGCAATAAGCAACAGCATCTTTTGCTGTATGCATGCAGGGCTCTGAAACGATCTCAACAAGAGGGACTCCTGCTCTATTATAGTCAACACCAGCAAAGGAGGGAAAATGCTTAAGCATCCCAGCGTCATCTTCCAAATGGACGTGATGGACGGCAAACGACTTTTCTATCCCATCGACTTCTGCAATCACATGGCCACCGATCACGATCGGTTCATCAAATTGAGTAATTTGAAAATTTCTTGGGCTATCAGGATAAAAGTAAGACTTTCGATCAAATTTGCTAAATTTAGCGATTTCGGCCTTTAAAGCACACCCAAGCTGCACTGCTTTTTTTACAGCCTCTCTATTTAAGACGGGAAGCGCCCCGGGCTGTCCTGTGCAGACTTCTGTAATGTTTGTATTTGGCTCATCTCCAAAGCGGTTTGGCGCTCCGCTAAAGAGCTTTGACTTTGTGTTAAGCTCGGCGTGAATTTCAAGGCCGATTACAGCTTCCCATTGTGTGGGTTGATTCATGATGATTTCTCGTTATAATAATGGCGCTTTGTTGCAATGGCCTGTAAGGGTTTCAAATGCGAAAGCTACGTTTAATACTTTTGCATCATCCCATTGTTTTCCAATTAGTTGCAGGCCCAAAGGCATGCCATTAGAGGCAAAACCGGAAGGCACGCTTACAGCAGGAAGGCCTGCTAGATTAATTGAGATTGTGTAAATGTCTTCCAAATACATTTGCAAGGAATCTTTAATTTGACCGATCTCAAAAGCAGCAGAAGGGGCGACAGGAGAAGCTACGAGATCGCACGTCTTAAATACCTCCTGATAGCGCTGTATGATTAGGGTTCTGACTTTTTGCGCCTTTTTATAGAACGCATCTTTATATCCGGCACTTAAGACGTACGTTCCTAAGGCAATGCGTCTTTTGACTTCTTTTCCAAATCCATCTTCTCTTGATAGGTCATACACGTCGTCAAGGGTTTTTGCCTGTTGAGAGCGCACGCCGTAGCGAATACCGTCAAATCTGGCAAGATTAGTAGAAGCTTCAGCTGTTGCCAAGATATAGTAGACCGGGATTGAGTGTTTGAGGATATCGAGATCGATATCGACAATATGGGCGCCAAGAGACTTTAAGTGTTCAATAGAAAGATTAAAGTTTTCTTTGGCATCGCCTGTCAAGTGCTTAAGGAAGTGATAGGGGACTCCAACGCGCATCCCTTTGATATTTGAGGAAAGTGCGCTTACATAATTTTCTTGCGGCTTGCAAACACTTGTAGAATCTTTATGGCAATGGCGTGCGATGACTTCTAAAGCTAATGCCGCGTCAGCTGTGTTTGTGGTTAGGGGGCCAATTTGATCAAGGGAAGAGCCAAAGGCGACAAGTCCAAAGCGAGACACTCTGCCGTAAGTTGGCTTAAGCCCAAGGATGCCGCAAAATGCAGCCGGTAGGCGAATGGAGCCACCGGTATCGCTGCCTAAGGCAATCGGACACATTCTTGCAGCGACTGCAGCGGCAGATCCTCCGGAAGATCCTCCAGGGGTACATTTTAGATTCCACGGGTTATAGGTCTTTTTTAAAGCGGAATTTTCAGTAGAGGAGCCAAAGCCAAATTCATCAAGATTTGTTTTGCCGATGATGATCCCATCCTCACTTTCAATTAAAGAGGTGACTGTTGCATCATATGGGGCCTTATAGTTTGTTAAAAATTTGGAAGCGCATGTGTTGAGCTCATCTTTAACGAGAATATTATCTTTGATCGCAATGGGAATGGCTGCTAATTTTCCAAACTTATCCCCATTTTTTTTTCTCTCATCTAGTTTTTTTGCCTTGGCAAGCGCTCTATCCTTAAAGACGCTAAGAAAGGCGCCAATTTTGCCATCGTAGTTTTCAATTCGATTTAAAAAACTTGCAGCAATTGCTTGCGCCGTTAAATCGCCTTGCAAAAACTTTTCTTTGATAGCGATAGCAGATAATTTGCAGATGTCGTCGTGATTTAAGGAGGTCATAAGAGGATTTAATTCCTTAAAATTTAAATTGATTTTAAAACAGTAGGTGTGCGGATCATACCACCTACTTGTGAGGGGGCGTTTGCTAAAAATACTTCTCTTGGCAAGGTAGTTGTAATTTCATCTTCTCTAAACACGTTACAGCTTCCTTCTACCACTTGATTGCAAGGCAAAACGCCTTCAGTGTCGATCTCTTGCAACTGTTGAAAGTATTGCAAAATGTTATTTAAGCTGCTTTGCAGCTCATTTTCTTCATCTTCACTGCAATGTATTCTGCAAAGCTTTAAGAGCTTTTCTACGGCGTCTTTATCTATGGTTGTCATTTCTTCCTAAGTTTATTGGGATTCACAGCATACTTTATCCGATTATGATGAAATGCGCAAGTTTTTTCACGAGTTGATTTTTTTTGTTTGCAAGAAAATAGAGTTTATTATATATTATTGCCTTATTAATAAGGCTAATTAGTTTTTAATTAATGTAAATAATTTTTTGAGGTTTTATGCCTATAGAATTGATGTCTAGTGATAGAGCTGAGCAAAGTGCCAGAGCAAATGATTGTACCAATGGTGCTGTAGAGAAGCCTTTTCTCAAGCCATTAAATGCAACAGATAAGAAAACGGAGCAAGTTTCTCAAAAACTTTGGCCTAAAGTTAAACAGTTCTTTGAGCGGTTTTTCGGCCGCATTCGAAAGATGTTTTCAGCCAAAAAGAAAAATGTAAATTCAAACGCAGGTGTTGTGGGTGCAAGCCATACTGATACTTCTGATGTGCGGGCAAGCAATGTATTTAGCTTGTCTCACTCGGCTCACTCAAGGCGCTTGTCTACAGGTTGCTTGGCGCCGCAAAGTAATTCCGATTTAGGACAAGCGAGTGGATCAGATATAATTTCAGCAGCGGCAGCTGAAGAAGAGCCCAAGTCCTCTAAAGTAGCACAAGAGCTTGAAGTTGTAATGCAATCAAAGAATTGGACAGCTATTTTTGAACATTTTGATGTAAAAATGAAAGAAGGTCCAGATGAAAAAGGCAATTATGTCCTGCATTACTTGGCAATGTTAGACATTGCACAAAATCAGCGGATAAAGACATTGGAGACCATTTTTTCCAGTCTATACAGAAGAAAAATTAATTTGAATGTGCAAAACGCAAAAGGTGAGTCTTTAGCCCATTTGGCAGCTGAGAAGAAAGATTATGATCTGTTGAAAATATTGCAAAAGCATAACGCAAAATTTGATATTCTAGATAACGTGGGAAGGACTGTGGAAGGGATGTTAAAAGACACTCCCGTTAAATAATTGATTGTTGTATAGTTACTAGAGATTTTTAGAAAAAATTAGCACAAATTTTTTTTGCACACATAAGCGAAGTTTTCTATGATGCGAAGCTTTCTATGATGTTTGAGTAGTTTTGTGTAAAAATAATTTGAAAAAAAAGTTAGAGTTTTAATTTAAATGTAACCGGAGGTTTTATGGGTAATTCAGTTGGAAAAACAGCGAGAAATGCAGATTCTGCGCCAGTGGAAATGAAAGTAGCAGAGCGAGTGAACGACGCAGCAGGCAGCGCAATTCGTGCAGGTGGCAGTGGCGGTAGCCCCAAAACGCAAGGTGTTGTTGCAAGATTCTTTTCAAAAATATGGAGCGGATTTACCAGATGTTTTTCTTGGATGGGCCGTAAACCCCGCCCTATAAAAAAAGAAGATATGCAAAAGGCTAAGGTAGCTAAAGATGCAGCCAAGGCAGCAGAAGAAGGAAGACTAGATGCGTCAGAAGCCGCACAAAAAGGTAAAGATCCAGCAGCAGCAGGAGCTTTAGACGTGCCTCACGGTTTGGGAATGGGGGCTGAGTATACATCCACGGCGAGTTCACCAGTCCATTTTGATGAGGGTACGCTTGGAAGGGCTAGGAGTTCAAGACTAGCAGGTGATGTGACGCCACCAGATGAAGCTTCGATGTCAACCCCAAAACAACCTAGCAAGCAAGCAACGAAAAAGGCAGCAGATGCTAGCGCAGCCAATGTAGGAGTAACACCCGCATCAAATAAAGGTAAAGTTCAATTTAAAGAAGAAGAACTTAGAGCTCAAGAAGCAGCAAGAGCTGCAGCAGAAGAGGCTAGAGCTCAAGAAACAACAAGAGCTGCTGCAGAAGAGGCAAGAGTCCAAGAAACAGCAAGAGCTGCAGCAGAAGAGGCTAGAAACCAAGAAGCAGCAAGAGCCGCTGCAGAAGAAGCTAGAGCCCAAGAAGCAGCAAGAGCCGCTGCAGAAGAAGCTAGAGCCCAAGAAGCGGCAAGAGCAGCAGAAGAGGCTGCTAGACAGAAGGTAGATGTGCTGGCAAGCACTGCGGAAGTCATTGCGAAAGATGTTTTGGGTGGTCCATCGTCTGAGCCAGCTCCGCAAGAAATAGTAGATGACCCATATTTAAGACCAAGGAGGTCAAAATCAAGTTTCGGAACGAGCGATTATGCAAAGATTGCACGAATAAAAGAAGAAGAGAGAGCGCGGCTTGAAGCTGAGAAAATGGCTGCTCAAGAAAAGGAAAATGCAAATAAGGAAATTGAAGCCCAACCCTCAACTCCTGCTTTAAATGCAAGTACGACTGCAACTCCTGCTTTAAATGCAAGTACGACTGCAACTCCGCCTACTGGCATGAATTATGCAGCAAGGATGGAGAGGAAGAGGCTAGCAGCTGAAGAAGCTGCAAAGAGAGCTCAGGAAGAGCAGGCAGCTGGATCTTCAAATGGGGGGCCTTCAGGCTATAGTACACCTGTGGCACCAAGGCCACAAAGTGAAGCATTCCAGACTCCTTTAGATAGCACTCCAGGAGATAGATCTGTAATTTCTGGTGACGAAGGCTCTCCTGAATCTGGTGGACCGGCATCAGGTGCTGCAGGCAAAACGGCGCAGCAGAGTTTTAATTTAGATCTTATCACAAGTACAACAGTCAAAAAGAAAGATCAGTTTGGAAGAACTCAACTATTTACTTTTGTTAATGATTGTAATTTAGAAGCTTTACAGCGCGCTGTAGAGGTAGGTGCACAATTAGATGTCCAAGATAATAATAAGAACACATTACTTCACGCAGCCGCCAATGCAAAAGCGAAAAATCGCCATGAAGTGATTGAGTATCTTTTAAGTAAAAAAATTGTAATTAGCGTCACTGCTGCAGTCAAGAAATCAGTTCCATTGCATGAGATCAAAAACAACAGGGCTGAAATTGCATTGCATCTAGCTGCTAAAAAGAAAGACAAAAAGGCCTATGATTTGCTAGTCGCGGCACATGAAAAAAAGAGCCGTTGTGAGACTGACATCAAAGATAGCGCAGGTAAATCGCCTAGTAATTATTTACATGGAGCAAAATAAAGGATAAAAGAAACATCCCTTATTTATCCTAAGAAACGGCAGTTGGAGACGGCAACTTAACGCAATCTCTTGAACCAGAATCATTTGCAATGGGGTGGTCCAACACCCTCTGGGAATGTCTCACCCCATTGCAAAGTGATTCTAATTCAAGATCTTGCATTAATTTGCCATCTCGAACTGCCGTTTCTAGGTTTATAAATGCTTAGGAGATGATAACGGCAATCACTGTGACGTTATCATCTCCTTTTGCGTCGTTGATCGCATAGTCGGTAAGTGCCTTTGCAATATCCCTACCAGATGTGGCATTGCTTTTAACCAGTTCTACAATTGTTTTTTCTTGAACATAATCCTTTAGTCCATCGCAGCAAAGGACTAATATATCCCCTTTATTGACCTTATTTATAGAGACTTTTGGAGTGTGGCTAATGGCAAGATTGCCTTCTTGTGATAAGTAGACATCGCCAATGGATCTACTCACATTCACTCCAAAAAATGCCGATGGATAGCGCAGCTGCTTGGGATCTTTTGCCATTGGCCAAAGGAAGGCAATGATTGGATCGTTTAATGCTAAAGAGGCCCTTTTAGCGTCTTTCGGGTGACTCCAATCTCGTATGCAAGAGAGTGGGATTGAGACCATTTTACCCTCAATTTGGCGATAAAGATTGGCTTCGCTATCGCCAAGGGTTGCCGTATAAATGTGGCGTAATTTTTTATCTACTAAACAAACGATGGCCGTACATCCGGCGCGATCCCAATGATCATTTTTAGCCACTTCCTCCTGAACGAGGGCAAAGAATGTGTCAAAGCTTTTTCGCACATCTCCTTTAGCTTTCCTTAAATGGCTTAAAAAACGATTTCTAAAGGCCTTGCTTGCATAATCTGCGACAAATTCCCCTCCATGACCATCAAACACTCCCATGAAAAGATAGTTTTTTGTGCTTTTATAGAAATGGGCGTCTTCCATGGAAGGGCGCACTTTACCCTTATCTTCTGCGATAAAATGGGTAAACTTAAGGGAGGCGCCTTCTGTTTTGGAACTAAGCGATTGCAAATCTGGGACCCCTTCTGCAATGGACGCAAAAGCCGATTCGCTTAAAACGTTCTTTTTTTTGTGCTCTTCAATTGCCTTAGCGCTATTTTGAAGAAGACGCTCAATTCCAAAATTTTTACGTTTTCTATTGGATAAATTTTTGTTTGGCCTATTTTTGCCTATCTGACTTAGGCAAATACTTGATAAAGCCATCGAATGAAAAATCTTTTGGGCGCACTTGTCAGTTCTTTTTCTTATTTGTTCCAAAAACATCTTTTTTTTCATTGAAATTAAATGTTGACTCGAATATATCCTAACATAAGACAAGAATTCATTTGGAGGAACTAATGAAAAAAAATGTCGTCTCGTATCTATTGCCCTTATTTTCAGCTGCTTTTGCTCAAGTGGCGGGGGAAGCGCCGCCTGGAACTGAAGCTGTACAATATGGTTGCAGAGTCACTCCAGACTACGTATGTAATGATAACAATTGCAATGGCAATTATTATTCTTTTTCCGATATCGATTATGGTCGTAATGGTGCAACTTTTGAAGTGGGTGTAGCATGTATGTGGCTACAGCCGTTTGCTTCAAACTTAAGTTATGCAGCACGGACTACGAACTTAACCGATTCGGGGTTGCCAAGTTGGGTCATTAAAGAGCAAAACCCTGATTATTCGTTTGGCTACGATGCAAACGTTCGCGCGTTTTTCGATTGTACAAACTCATGGGTTGCGGTTAACTACCAAAACTTCCATGCAAATCATGAAACGCATTTTACTGTAACTGATGATAATTATTGGGTAGCCCCTTTATCTAACATCACAACTGACTTTCAAGATCGTAAGGTCGCTTTGGCCAATGTGCGATACACATTTGATGAAGTCAATGTGGACTATGGATTTAGCGTCGATTTTTGCAAGCGATTGAGAGCAAGTTTATTTGGTGGCATCACTTATGCTGGCATCAGACAGACATTAATTCGCACTTTTTCAACTGCGGATGGGTTGATTTCAAATCAATTTAGAGTGCCTTCTAAATTTACTGGAATAGGACCGCAAATCGGGATAGAGTTTGCATATAAAGTGTGGAACTGTTTTGATCTGACAGGTAAAACTTCAGCAGGATTGTTAGTGGGCCGCGCGCAAAATCACTCTCAAGTGAGAACATTCTCACCTGCGTTAGAGAGTTCAGACCCAAATATACAACGCATTTACGATAAGACAAGAGATGCTGCTATCCCAGCTTTTGAGCAGCGCCTTGGACTTGCATTTAACTATGTCTTTTGCGGATGCTACGACTTCACTGTTGAAGGTGGCTATCAGGCAAAAGTGTATTTAAACGCATTTGAATCAGTTGATATCGATAACTTTAATACATTTAGCTCTACAACGACTGTGTTTGTAGAGTCATTTAAAAAGACATCGAGCAATTTTGTCTTGGCAGGTCCTTATTTAAATTGCACTCTTGCATTTTAAATAAGATGATCTAAAAATGTTATGTTCACGTGGGTTTTTTTTACCCACGTGAACATTTGTCTTAAATCTGGCGGTGAAAAATGGCTAGTCCTTCCGGGGCTGCAGGTCCTTCAAGCGGTTTAAGTGCCCCTTCTGTAGGTGTTCCTTTAGAGTGGACAGACACACAAACGAAGTGGCTAAAGGCCTTAAATGTTGTTGTCTCTATACAGCCTCACGATAAACTCCACATTCCAAAAGAAGATCCCTACAATTGCGAAATCGACAAACGCACCTGGGAAGCCAAGCGAACCTGGCAAGCTTATGAGCGTTTCAAATCTGAAGATGGGTGCCAAAGGACCATCGACTTCGTTACGACTTTAATGCTCGAGTGCCTAGATTTTTCAAAGCGCGTTCATGATAACCCAAGAAAGGTAAATGCGAAGACCTTGCAAAAATGTAGGGAGATGGAGCAGATTTACGCGCGCGCCTTTCAAGGCATGATTCATTTACGCGAACTATATGCAAGTCCTGAAGAAGGGGAATATAAGATTGCAAATAACCTTGCAAGAACCATTAATGTCTTATCCGATAGTGCAAGGCCGTATATGGGAGTGGATACCATCCCTGTTCAGCCAATTGTTTCTGAAGATCAGGCTTCTTCATCTGCAGTGTGGACAGCTGCACAGGGTGTCTATCGAGCTGTGGCGCCCATGTTAAATCGCACAGGTCATGTTGCAGGAACAGCTCTTTCTGTTGCGACAAATCCCCTTGTTACAGAAGGGCTCGCCATCATAAGACACAATCCAAGACTTCCACTTAATATGCTCCTCGCATTGGGTCGTCTTTCAGGTTATATTAGATAAGGGAAGCTGGATTTAATATCAGTTTGCAAAAGCTTGCCGAGACGTTTGCTGCCATTTCTCCATCAAATATTCGATGATCAAAGCTCCAAGAAAGGTATAAGATATCGCGAATGGCAATGGCATTGCTG
>JABDAE010000012.1:41871-43361 GCA_013289325.1 Chlamydiota bacterium | reverse complement strand
AAGCGTGCCTCATCGAAAAACGGGAGCTAAAGAAAAAAAAACAAGACTTTTTGAATAAAATTAATAGCCTTATCAGTCATATCAATGTATTCCCTACTAATTTAGTCGATCTTCAATCTACGGCACACTCCTCTGATCTGGAACTTCAAGAAACAGCTGATGAAATCGACGACGAAAGGGATGCAGTTGATATTGAGGGAGGAGCTCTTAACAGCGAACAGGATGAAATTGATAACGAACAAGAAGCTCTTAATAAAGAGCAAGCTGCCCTACATAGCAAGCAAGAAACCCTACATAGTAAACAGGAAACCCTACATAGCAAGCAAGAAACTCTCCATAGCAAGCAAGAAACCCTCCATGGCAAACAGGAAGAGATAAAAGATACTGTTGATCTTAAAGTGGCGATGGACACAATTCAAGCACATGCTGAAGATAGCGAATCAACGGTTTTAACCGATCGCTTTTCAAAGAGTCTCAACGCCTTCGTTGAATCGGTAAGCCTCCCTGAAGGAGTAAGCGTGCTTGAACACCACATCAAGGCTAATGCATACGAAATGTTGAAGGACATGAATACATTTAGCGATGGGAAGATAAGAGACATTGCTGATCGGCTTTTAGACTTTTCGATTCAAAAAGGGTACATCACAAAAGATGAAGAAGGCAATTTACACGTCACAGCATCGCCAGGTTCACTATTGCGTGAAGGGCAGCAAATCAAAGTTCGTTATAGTAAAGACTCTTTTCAAGACTTCACCATCGCTAAAGTTAGATACTGTAGTCCGGCAGAGTGGCAAGAGATTCAAAGCCGTTTGTTTACGGAAGCTGTCAATTACCTAATCCAAAATCCTTCTCAAATTATCTTCAATAAAGCTGAAGATGGCAAAAAAACCGAAACACAAGAAGTGACCTTGCAAGGGATAAGTGCTCAGAAGGATAGTTCCCCTGTCGTTCACACCCCTTTAATGAGTGAAGAACACACATTCAAGATGGATCTTTTGGTCATTGCGACAATGATAACAGCGCTCATTGAGCAAGTCAAACATGCTTTAAAAATAAAAGATGAAGACCACCAAAAATACTTAGAAAATCTTGATTTAATGCTTCACAAAATTAAATTAAAGCATATCCAACAAGAAGAGCTAAACAGTGAAAGGGTGAAAAGCGACGACCAACAAATCGCGATCAAAGAAAAAGAATTGCTACAATTTCTTGTAAGCAAAGATGAGTGGAAAAAGGAGCTTAGCAATATCACAAGGACATATATCATGATACCGGTTGAAAATGTCATGAAATTCTTGACGCTTCTTGAAAAATCGCCCCATTCAGAAGATGCAAAGGAAGTGCGCGTGCTTATTCAAACAGCCATCTCTTTTGCATTGGCATTGCTAAAACCTATTCACGTCAATGAAAAAGCTGAAACCACTCATTCTATCGATAGAACTACCATCATTAAATAGTTTGGGGCCCTCAGAGTTCGGATAATTTTTCCT
>JABDAE010000012.1:0-41771 GCA_013289325.1 Chlamydiota bacterium | reverse complement strand
TTCACGTCAATGAAAAAGCTGAAACCACTCATTCTATCGATAGAACTACCATCATTAAATAGTTTGGGGCCCTCAGAGTTCGGATAATTTTTCCTCAGAGCCACCATTCTCAGGCTTTAATTTGTGCGACGCTTTGTATCCCTGAACGTGTTCTCGAACAGCTTGGTCGGAGATTAGCAGCACCTTGGCAATTTGCTGGCGCACCTCCGCAGAGCAAAGCCAAACTTGCTCTTCGAGCGCAAAGATCTTTCCAATTCTATCCATAATCCATGTACGAAAGTTTTGATCACCCGCTTCTGCCTCGAAAAACTTTCTTCTAATATGAACCCAGCATGGGCACCTGTCAAATTGCTTTGCAAGCGCAAGCTCAACATAAGCTCCATATTTATCGGAATGAACAACGCCATGATATCCCTTCAAAATCGAGGCCGCGTTGCAATGTTTCCGGTTACTGTAAAAATCATACACTCGATAAGGCGGAGCTTGTTACACGATAACACGGATAGCGAAGTAGCAAAAAAACTGAATGAAAAAAGAATGCTTTCGGGTACCGGAAAGCCATTTGACGCACGAAGAATATCGAGAATTAGGCGCGATTACAAGATACCTAGTTATCATCACCATTTAAGAAAATGGGGGTTTGTTAGCATGAGTGAAATATGTAAGCAATATCAAGTTGAACGATGGATCGTCACTAAGTGGCGAAAAACCGGTCAAATTCAAGCTAGCCTATATGACAATGCTGGGAGGTTTTTATACTATCCGGAAGTTAGAAATTACACAATGGCCATAGGAGGTGTAGTATGAATTACAGTCAAATGCGATGAGAAAATCTTTATGACAAGATCTTCTGAGCCTTGTAGAATTCATGTTGTGTCTCTAGCTTGTCGACCGGCAGCAACCCTCAATAAAATCCAGTAGCATTTTTATCAATAAGCCTTTAGCATACTATTCATAGCGACTGGTTCATGTTGGATCAGCAATTCCCGCTAGGTTATAAGTGTTTAACAATGAACATATTGGAGAGTCCTTATTCGTGGACTATTTGATAAACTCCTTTCAAATAATATTATTTTAACAGGATAAGAAGGATCAACTAAGTCGGCATGATCCTAGAAACGGCAGTTCGAGACGCTAAATTGGCACAAGATCTTGCCCATCATGCCGCTTGCACCCCTTCTTATTCTGTTCTTAATCAATGCTTTTTGAACGAAGTAGCCACTAGCTAACCTTCTTCGCACTGTAAAAAAACTAAAAACCATGTGTATAAGAACGCAATACCAACAAATTTTCTTAGCACTTAACTGCTTGGAGCGCCAGCGGGAATTGCTGATGTTGGATTGTCAAGGATTCTCCCGCATTTATAATGCGAATATAAACAATAAACACAAAAATAGTGATGTTATATGATTGTTTTTAATTCTTATTATTTCTTTGCAACATCTCATAAAAAGCAGAAAGCGGAGAATCACCTCCCATCGACAGATGGTTTTATGGCCGCCGCTCACCCAAATCACCGGGGTTTACCTGCACTTTATAAGAAGTTGCGTTTCTTTTATCGTTTTAGTAAAATATCCATCATATGTATTGTGTTATTTTTTTCTTCTTGCCAGCCCACTCAAAAATCAAAACTTTCTGATAAAGTTTCCCCCCAAGAAAGAGTATGGCTGACACAATTTTTTACCGATATAATGTTGTTTGAACCGGGCATTTATACTCTATGGGGTGCTCATAAACCTATGACCCTCATTCCTGCTGCAAATTATTCAGAAGAAGAAATGAAAGTTATATATGAATCTCTCAGTGAAGAAGAGAAAAAAAAGGAAGGTTTCAGCGTTAACGTAATTGAAGGATATGAATTTTCTGAAGCTTGGGGAAAATGGGAACAAATCAGTCATCGTTTTCCGATGAAACGATTTATGCTTTTCAAGCAAGAAAATGAGGATCCACATCTCTTTTTTGTGGTTTTTGTAGACATCATAAAAACAGCAGCAGTAATTCAAGATAATTATGAAGCTTTTCAAAAGGCCATCGGATTTGATTTTTATGCCATGGAACTCGTCCTTCAAATGAATCAAAAGGATTCAGTTTTATGGAAAAATATGAATCCCTACCTAGAGGGTTTATTATTTGGATATGGGAAAACAAATTCACAACTTTTTCATTGGAAATATTTAGATCATCCCAATTCTTGTGATGAATTATGCAGAAACATTAAAACCTCATCTAGCAATGAACAGTTAAAAGGTTTAATAACATTTACAATTGACAACTTTCAAATACCATCTTTCGCTTGTTTTAACAAGATAGATCCTATTGTAAATATTTATAAGGAAGAAAGAATGATGATAAAAGAAATTTACAAAGGCAGGGATTTTTTGGATCTAACTTTGGAAAAACTTACAGAATGATGAAACTATGAAAAAGCCCTTACGTGTTAGGGTATAGGGGTAGTATCCAAATTTTTATCCATAACTTCTTACGTTGCTTCCGCAACCGATTTATTCTTTTCATTCTATAACCGTTTTCCACTTCAGACCTACCGGCCTTTCGTTTCATGTGAACTCTTCACCATTCTCGCTTTTGCGAGAATGGTGAGTCTTCTTTGCGTTCAGGTAGGAGAACGATTCATCCTATTTCGGAGTTAATGCAACTCACGCCCCCCCTTGGGGCACACGGGACAAACTTTGTATTTACGGCGATCATACACTGTGTAACAATTTGGGCATGTTACTATGTCATGTATTCTTTCGTGAAAATCTAAATGGTATGTATATTGGCAAGCTTCATTGAAATAAAGTGCATAAATTGGTTTATATTCCCTATCAATATAAACAAACATTCCATCATCCGTAAGACATATTTCATCATAGTTTACTGTAATATAATTTGGAAAGACGTCACTATTGTGGCTAGAAATTTCAGAGGCATTTACATTGATGAATAGGGTTGTTAAACAAAAGAAAATTAGTAAAAAATATTTCATAATTATGTCCTGACATGTGAATATGTTACGAGTTGTCTTCTTGCTCATAATGAGCAAGTATTGACCTATTTGGTAATCTAACAAACAGACTCAATAATGCCAAGAACAGAAAAAGGTCATAATCACCTTTAGGGTCAGACTTTACGCTTACCAAATAACCTCAGAGCTAACAAAAAAAACAAAGGGAAATATTCAAGACCTTTGGTCTTGACCCCAAAACCTATGTATAATTTTCACGGGAAATTAGGATCCAACAAGAAGAGCTAAACAGTGAAAGGATGAAAAGAAACGACCAACAAATCGCGATCAAAGAAAAAGAATTGTTACAATTTCTTGTAAGCAAAGATGCGTGGAAAAAGGAGCTTAGCAATATCACAAGGACATACATCATGATACCCGTTGATAATGTCCTGAAATTCTTGACGCTTCTTGAAAAATCGCCCCATTTAGAAGATGCAAAGGAAGTGCGCGTGCTTATTCACACAGCCATCTCTTTTGCATTGGCATTGCTAAAACCTGTTCACGTCAATGAAAAAGCTGAAACCACTCATTCTATCGATAGAACTACCATCATTAAATAGTTTGGGGCCCTCAGAGTTCGGATAATTTTTCCTCAGAGCCACCATTCTCAGGCTTTAATTTGTGCGAAGCTTTGTATCCCTGAACATGTTCTCGAACAGCTTGGTCGGAGATTAGCAGCACCTTGGCAATTACTCGATCTTGGTCAGTCAAAAATTCATACTGTCGTGATATCGTCAAGTGAATTTTTCTACAATCAAACTTTTCATTGACGAAAGATATAAGTCAAAGTTATATCCATAATATCAAAACGTGTTTTCAACTAATTTAGAAGTCATTCAATCCACTCCACATTCCTCTGATCAGAAACTTCGAGGTTAGAATAACACAAATAACCTGCAATAATTAGGACGCTATGGCAATATTTACTTTACTTTTGGAAGCAATGAGATATACTCGAATCTCTGTGAGAAATCATTATTTCTAAAAAGGGAAATTGTTTGAAGAAGAAAATTATTTTTGTCGGCTGTGGCTATGCTGGTGAATACGCCCTACGCTCCTTATTGAATAGCCCTCTTAGGAAGGCAGTTGAAGTAGTCGGCGTTATTTCACATGTCTTTACGAAAGGACTAAACCCCGTGATAACTTTGGCTAATGCATTAGAAATGCCTCTTTTTGTAGGCGATCCAAATGGCAATGAGGGACTTGCCTGGGTGGAAAGCCTTAAGCCAAATTTTGGTGTGATGCTTGAATATCCAAAAAAACTTTTTAGCGGGTTTTTAGAGCAGTTTGAATGGATGATTAATGCTCACCCTTCCGATCTTCCAAAATTACGTGGCGGAGCCCCTATCGAAGGGGCGATTTTGCAACAACACCCTCTCGTCATTTCAATCCATTCAGTCGATGAAAAATTTGACCATGGCCATTGTTTGTATAAAACAGATCCTATTTGCATTAAAGGACAACATTTTGAACAAGTGTATGAATTGTGTGCGAAACTAGCCTCTTCGGCTATATTGGAAACCATTGATAAGCTTTTGAACGGGACCCAGAGTTGCATCCCTCAAGATCATACTAAAGCTTCCTATCTATGGGATAAAGATCTAGAAGGGCTGCTCCAAATTAACTGGGAGCAATCGGATGTTTTTGAGATTCAAAGACAGATTTTAGCCGCAGGTCCAAAACGGGGAGCCTCAACATTTTTAAAAGATGGAGAGATTCCAATCCGTTTTTTACGGGGTCGAGCTCTCGCTGCTTCCCATAATGAATTATTTGGCAAATTACACTCTATTGAAGAGAAAGATGAAGAAAAGACATTGTGTATTTTTGCAAAAGATGGGATTCTGCTCATTGATGAGTACTCCATAGAAAAGTCTCTTGAACATCTTCTTGTCCCAAAAAAAACGAGTTTTAAAAAGTATGCGATTTGCCGGATATCTACATGAACGGTTACAAGTTCTGTGGAATAGTTCATTCAGCTTATACATTTTAAGCTGTCTTCTTGCAGCTTTCGGTCATGGTTTGGTTTACATTGCACTCAGTTGGAATAGCCTAAATTCAGGCCCCTTATTAGGTAACATGGCTTTACTTATGCTCTGTCTTTGGGGTCCTTCAGTGATATTAGCTCCAATAGTGGGCTGGCTAGTAGACAGCTTCCCTTCTAAGATGTTTGTCTTATTGTCTAATTTGCTAAGAGGGGTATCCATGCTTTTACTAGCGTTTAACTTGATGCAAGAACCTGATTCTCTAAAAATGCTTTTTGGTTTCTCCTTAATCATTGGGATTTTTAATGCTTTCTACCATCCTGCTGCGTTGGTGCTTATTCGGCAAATTGTTCATCCCAACCAACTACTTTATGCAAATTCCACAGCTGATTGCGCCATTGAACTCGGCTCGGTCACCGGCATGGGATGTGCGGGTATTTTTTTGGCTTTCTGGGGAAGTCAATTTACAATTATGATGGGTGGATGTTTGTTTCTAGCAAGCGGATTTTGTTTATTTCCGATTACATTGCGATATCCAAAAGAAAAGAAAAAGGACACGGAATCATTGCTCAAGTCACTTCAAAGCGGACTTTCTTTTTTATCAAAACATCCACATCTCCAACTTATCTATTTAATCCAATGTATACTGATGATGATCATGATGACAGCTCCAGTGCTTTTAGCCCCATATGCAAAACAATATTTATCTCTCGATGTAAAGGGTTTTTCTCATCTAGAAGCCCTTTTTTCATTAGGAGCAGTGTTGGGAGGAATATTTGTTCCATACGGAGTTCGTTACTTCTCAGAGAAAGGAACATTGAGTTTTCTTTGGTGGATTCTCGCTTTAACTTTTTTTCTTTTGGCTAGCCTCTACGACGCCCTACTCACTAAAGTTATTTATGGCTTTGTAGGATTTGCTCTCTCTAGTTGGGCTATTGTTTTAACAAAAGCCCAAGAGTATACCCCTCCTGATTACCAGGGACGTTTACTTTCATTAGCCCATGGTATTGGGGGTGGCTTAATCCTTCTACTTTATTGTTGTGCGTACTTCTTTCATCACATTTTCAGCATCAGTGCTCTTTATTATCTAGAAGCCTTTCTTGTCCTGCTATGTTGGGTGTTGTATGTCTTCTACCTGAATCAAATTACAGATTTAGAACGCCCCAGTTATTCTTTTAAGAAAGAGATCGGTATAGATTAGTTCTATTTTCCACCACTTTGAAGCCTAGGTTCTGGTAAATTTTCTGTGCACGACTATTTTCTTCAGCAACAATCACAAGCTCTTCTATTGGATAATTTTTAAGTGCGTATTTCGCTGAACCATACACCAGTGCATGAGCAATACCCCGTCCTTCAAAGCCTGGATATGTGGTCACATTTTGATAGCAACCCATTCCCTCACCATGAAATAAGCCCAAATCGCCTACCCATTCACCCCCCAAATCAGCGATAAACCAATCCCCAAGATTATTGTCTACCATAGCTTTATAATCTCTGAATCTTTGCTTATTGAAATTTAAGAACGAAGGACTAAGCTCTTCAGGACTTACACGTTCAGTTTGCTTTTTTTCTAGCTCAAGCCATTCCTGTTCTAATTGAATTCTGCGAAGGGTAATAGCGGGGTGGATTTGTTGTACTTGTTGCACATCTTTGGCTGTTAGGCAAACCGTTTTCTCTAAGAGATATTCGCCAATTTTGAAATTGGGAACATCTTCTCCTTTGATCCAAGTAAAAGCCCTATGTTGGTGAACAAATTCGGGAAACTCTGCGCAAAAATGTTCTTCCCACTTGGGAAGATCATTTTCATTTGCAGATTGTTTAAAAATCAGAAAATTCGCCCAGTGAAAATTAGGATTCTGTAAAGAGCGTATGACAAAGTAATCTACTTTTTCTTTAATCTCACAGCTGTGACTGAGTACAACAAGTTCACTTCGTAAAGCCATTGATGTTAATCCAAACATTTAAGCTAAAGCCTCCTTTGCTTGTAAACACATATTCTGAAATAATTGGGCTCCTAGAGGAGTAAACTGAGCTGCTGTCTTTAAGACATGCAGGCTATCTCGAAGATTAGTAGAAAAATCCCGTTTCATATCGGTGCAACTTGTAAATTCTTCTCCAAGATGGTGCGGCTGGAGTAAATCCAGCGCTCGCGTCGTTCGAATAAGAACGAAAGCAGCATGCAAAATTCCTAAAAGTGGACGATTACTTTTTCTCAATGAGCTATAAGCAATCTCTTTAGAATTTGTGATTAATGGGTCCAACATACGCCGAATATTCAGTTCGAGATGGGCAGATTCATGGACTAAGGTTTCAATGTAATGGGCCAAATTCCAGCTCATCTGTGGGGCAACTATAATAGCTCCTTGGTAAATCGGTATCGAAGAGGACCAGAATGACTCACTATCGACTAGGATAATGCATTTGATCAACGATTCAACGCAAAAAGCCCCTTCAGGCCAATGTTCCTTGAGAAAATGGAAAGCTGTCTTAAAAGCCTTGCATTGAACCTCAGTATCTTTGTTAAATTTTTGAATAAGAGTCTCATCCTCTGATCCTCTCTCAAGACTATTGTTTTGTAACTTTATGACATTTTCGACCCATTCTGGATAGGGCGGCAGACAGAAAGAGAAAGGGGATTCAAACTTTTCTTTAAGACTATCGACCAAGCCTTCGAGAGGGACATTTTGGTTTTTTAGGGAATAACTCAGAAAAACTAAAGAGGGAGCAACCTCGGCCAATTTCCATTGATTTGCAATGTTTTCTTCTAAGAAAGGAGGTAATTGTGATTGCTGTTTCAAATGGGATTGAATTTTTGTTAAAACACTGTTTTTAAATAATCTTTTTTCCTCAATCAGTGTCTCAAGTTGAGGTAAACAGGCTGTTAGCATCTCGCTTTTCATGAGTAAAATCCAGGTAATTAAATTGTAAATTGTTGAAGTTTAAACAAACCTTTTTTCCAAAGGAATGGACAACGACATCTTTACATAAAAAATGAAAAATATCCAAGCTCATTCCAGCGGCAATCATCTGATTAGTTGCACAAAGTGAACCACTTACAGTACTTTCACTGTCGCTCATATATATTTCATTCAATGATGATAGATATTGATAATAGTTCTCCTGGTGCTCATAAATAGCCAAAAGAGGCCCCCAACTTCCCCAATGGTTTCCCACTCCTCCCATCATACAAGGTATTTGTCTCCTCATTGCAATTTCAAGACTCCACAGCTGGGATAGGATGGGAGGTTGGTCATAACACACCACGAGAAATGAGATGTCTTCTTCAAGAACCTTTTCTAAAGATGATTTATCTTCAATCCATGTTCTATGTGAATAGATGGATACCTCGGGTACACGTTCTAGCAGATGGTTCCGAAGACAATCCACTTTTGGTTTTCCGCAATCCTCTTGAGTGAATAAAATTTGACGATTTAGATTAGAGGGTTCAACCTCATCTCCATCGATCAGACTTAAATGTTGTACACCCATTGCAATTAAGTTCTCTGCTACTAGTGAACCGGTACCGCCGCATCCGAGAATAGCAATTTTAGCCGATTGTATCTCTTTCCAAGCCAGGTGACTGTCAGAGGTGATGCTGTGTAAATAGGAAAGGGTACGTTGATAGACGGGATGTTGATTTTCAATCACGTTTTGACAGACAACTAGTTGTCTAGATTGCAAGGATTGAAAGCAAAACTTACAGGATGGTTTTTGAAGATACAGGTTTAATTCTTGCTCCGTTATTCCTTTCTTAAGCGATTTAATAAAATCTGCAACATGCTTTTCTCCATTTCTAATTTTAAAGGGTGGCTTTGCAAATACAATGCATTCGCCTGACTTATCAAAGATAAAGGGAACTTTAAGGAACCACTTTTTCATTCTCTGTCCAACTCCAATGTTGACCCGGCTGAAATTCGTGGTAACCGACCGATGGTTTGCATAAATAAAATCCCGGCAATTCCAAAAGAGGGATGATACGCCCTTCCTCTATTAAGATCAAATCCATTTCTTGAGAGAGCTTTTGATTTTGGGAAGGGTTATTAATCATTTGATAGAGAGTTAATAATTTAGAAAATCGTTTCCATGCTACTGGATGTTTATCAAAAAACTGTTTTTGCATAAATTCGTTACGAAGCATTAGAAAAGGATCTGGCAGTGGATTATGCAATAACTCTAGTCGGAGATTTAAAGATTTGGGCCTATCGCCATACTCTACTTTTATGGGATCAATGGTAATTCCATAGGGCTTCAATTGATCTTTCAGGAGTAGTAGAATATCATGGTTTGGGAAAAAATCTTCATACCCAATCTTAAGTGTTGTTTCAGGATGGTTTTTTTCTGATGAAATCTGTGGAAGATCTTGATGACAATATCCATAAATAGGGGTAGGACAATGGTGGAGTTGTTCCGCCAATTTGAGTCGATCAATTGCCGTATAAAGAAAGCGCATCAATTCAGGAGCGGGTGGATGTTCACAGCCTTGGGGAGAAAGAAATGTTAAGATTTGAGGTCTACTTTGATGAAAAACAGATCGATTGTGGAATAGATGTTTCTTGGCATACGGAAAGAAGGTATCCCAGGTCATATCCAAGGCATTCTCTTCCCATTTTTTGATTGCAAAAGGGTCGTCAAGAGAAGTCTGAAAGTTAAATATTATATCTGTAATTTGCTTTTGGGTAGATTTAAAAAATCTGTCGCGACATTTTAGATGGAAAGATTCCTTGCTTTTACTTTCAATCTTATAGGCTCCAGACTCTGCATCTGGGTTAGTGGGATGTTTAGGAGCCGTTCCAGGAAAAGAGAGCAATAAAGGCCATAATCTGTTTGGGTTGCGTAATCGAAAATAAATTCTATCAGACTGTGCCTCTAACCCAATCATAGATGAACAGGAGTCAAGTTTGGAAAATCCAGCAATATCGGCTAATAAGCTTCGAAAACGGTGGTGAGGAGAGTGAGCTAAGAAGTTAAGACCTCTCAGATAATCATAGCCAGTGATGGGTGAACCATCCTCCCAATAAAAGTCCTCTCTTAAGAAAAAGGTCCAATGTTTATAATCGTCGCTATTCTTCCAATTAATTGCTGCAAGGGGTTTTATAGAATTTGATGATTTGTGAAACTGAGTTAAAGGTAAGCTAGTTAACGAGAAGATGCGTAATCCAGAATGATCTCGAATGTCCCAAGGAGATATTGATAAGGGGTGCGCGTCACAAAAGACGCGCACCCTACTATTTAGCACCGATGAACCATGGATTCCAAAGTATCATCAAGCTCTAGCTCGACAATTTCTAAGCACTCTTGTTCAATATGTTCTTGAGTTTCCATATTAATCTCCCTTGTTGCGCCAGTTTCCCTAGCACTTGCCAATGTAGGCTTTCATTCCTTATTTTTCAACATGAATCCTAAATAGTGCAGTAGCTCCCGTAAATAAAAATTTTAAACATTTAAGAAGAAATTTTCGGGGACTAAAATTTAAGGAAAAAAGGCTACGATATCGATGCGGTGTTCCGACTCAATTAATAAATTATTTTTATAACAATTACATGTAATTATAAATAATTACATTTTAATTAAATTTTAAAACTTCCTCAACAACTACATTAATCGAAGAAGGCGATGGGCTACATGTTGTCATTGTAAGCGCGACCGTTTCAACAAGTGTGGCATCTTGCGGATCTCTTAATGCCACTAGGACAATCAACTTTCCATGTTTTGTAAGCTCTTGAATCATAGATAATTGCGATGGTGTTTTCCACGCATTGTAGGAAAATACAAGCGCCACATCTGCCTCTTGAACAATTGTAAGAGCTCTTTTTCTTTCTTCCTCACTTGGCGATACAGTTGCCATAAACAGATGAGTTTGACTTTTTCCAACTTTGTGAATCGCCGTTTTCAAGAGGGCATTTTCGATGATCGATGGCGCAATGATCGCAATCGACTTATCTCTTAAAGATATCGGCTGATTTTGTTGATAACAAATTTTTAGGGCAAGGCCTGCTATCTTTTCGGCAAGCTCATGATTGTCCTTTGTTGCAACATCAGCAAGTATTGCCGCCTCTCCTAAAGGTTTTTGCCCCTCTAGCTTGTACTGCTTCTTTAAAGCTAAAATCCTTTTCACTGAAGCGTCTAATTTTTCTTTAGAAATAATCTTAGCCTTCACAGCTTGCACCATGGCGTCTGCCACTTTTTTCACATCGCTTGCATTGAGTTCTAATTTTTTTTTGCCGGTATCTAGCAGCTGTTTACCTCCTAACATGATGATATCGCAGCCCGCATTGAACGCGGAAATGGCAGCCTGTTCAATAGAGGGGCATTGCCTTAAAAGCCCTTCCATGACGAGGGAATCAGAGATCACAACCCCATCAAATTTCAGCTGCTTTCTCAATAAATCGTCAAGGATTTTAGAAGATAGCGTCGCACACCACGTTTTATCTAAAGCCGGCACTAGAATATGTGCAGTCATAATGGTGTCAATATGCTCTAAAGACATGTATGGGACTAATTCACACTCCATAAGATTTTTTAGCGATTTTTTTAAAATGGGAAGCTCTTCATGAGAATCGGTAACGACATCGCCGTGTCCTGGAAAATGTTTAAGCGACGTGATGCACTCACCTGCCTTAAATCCTTTAAGCTGCGCCTTTGCTACTTTTACGACTGCTTCCGCAGTATCTGCCGAAGCCCTCACTCCAATGTAAGATTCTTTTCGACTTGCTATGTCTACAACAGGAGCTAAGTTAAAATTTACACCGACCGCCTTTAGCTCTTTTGATGTCGCTAATGCCGCAAGTTCTGCAAGCTCCATATTATCTGCTATGCCTAAAGCTAAATTTCCTGGGAACACTGTAAACCCTTCACTTAAGCGATTGACGACTCCCCCCTCCTGATCCACTGCAATGAATAGCGGAATGTGCGTAGAGCAGGAAGCTGCAAGTTTTTGCAAGTCATTGCTCAGCGCTTGTACTTGCCTTGGACTCGTTAGACCGTTTGCCCAATTGTAATACTGGATCCCCCCTACATGGATCTCTTGCACAAGGGTTGTTGCATCTGCATTGACCTCTTCGCCATTAAAATGCACCATTAATGTCTGCCCCACTTTTTCTTCTATGGTCATCTGATCAATAGATGGGCTTGCAGTCAATATAAAGCTTGATAGCGCAGATAAGGGGAACATATGTCTTTCCATAAGTTGTTTGGATAGACATCTTATCAGTTACCCACTAATCGACCAAATGTTTTTTATTAGACTGTCTTAAGGCCAATCGTGTAAGATGCAAAATTTAAACGATTTTTTTTGAGGACTAATTATTTTGGATAGCTCACAGGGTTCCCTTTTAAACGACTGGAATGACAAACTGCAACACGTCTCGCAAAGCAATGTTTGTTCTTTGGTGCAAGAGGCAAGCGTTAAGGAAGGCAGCCATGGACAAGAAAAGCTGCACGCTTTACTCGTCCATATACATACCAATCAGCTTCTTGAAGAAGTCGGTAAAGCGCTCTCATTGGAACAGATCAAAGAAATCTTACATTTCTTTACCAACTCCCCACAGCTTTTAGATAAACTCCCACCCCTTTTTGTCGGCATCTCCCACGACAGCTTTTACACTATTCTCCCTTCTTTAAATAAAGAAGAACTTGAGTTATTAAAGTTTGAGGCATTATCTGAAGGCTTAGACCATCACTTACATCTCATAAGCAAAAGACTTACCTTTGAATTGGAAAGCTTTGAATCAGAACTATACCTTTTAAAAAACGAGATCGTAAGCGCCACAAACGAAATTCTTGTTCAAGATCAGCACAAAGTCTTTCGTAAATTGATCGATGTAACGTTAAAAAAAGGACAGCATCTCATCGATATTACAAATAACGCTCTTATCATCGCATGGAATACTTTCCGCGCAGATCTGATTGAAACCTTAAGCGCCAATAAAGAAAAAGCGCAAAGACTTATGCAAAGCATTAGCTCAGATAAAAGCAACAAGAACCTATTTGCCCTGCTTGAAAACAGTTTAAACTCGGTATTTTCCGATGCAATTGCAGACGGATTGATCGACGCACTTGCAGATGATACCCCTGCTATTGAGGCTTTAGGAAAATTAAACATATGGTATCACCAAGACTATATCGACATTGGCTTACTGGATGAGTCCTCAGTAGAATCCGGACGAGAAAATGGCTCATTAGCCGATCAACAAAAAAAAAACGAAGTGATCTATTCCCAGGTCGTTGCGAGCCTTAAAGCTGTGGGATTGCACACTTTGAAAGATTTAAAAGAAGCCAAAATCTACTCAAAACAAAATCTTAAACAATATTTGCAAACACAACTAACTTGAAGGGTTGATTTTTAAACCTAGAAACGGCAGTTCGAGATGGCAAAGTGATGTAAGATTTTGAGTTAGAATCGCTTCTGGCGGGGATCGACATTCCCTAATGGTGAAGGCGATCCCCGCCAGAAGCGATTATAGCTCAAAAGATTACGTCAATTTGCCGTCTCCAACTGCCGTTTTTAGGTTAAAGCTTATGAGCAGCCCCCTCATTTAGTGCCCTAAGCTTGAAAATCAATTCTTCCAGTTATTATAAATATTGCAAAATGTCTTGGTGCACAAGGTCCGGCTCCTTCGTGCCGTCAATCGCATGCAATACACCCTTCTTTACATAAAACTCAACAAGCGGCTTGGTATACATGTAATAGACCAAAAGGCGATTTGCCACGACTTCTGCAAGATCATCAGAGCGCTGAATTAACGGCTCTTGACACTTATGACACCTTTTATCACTCTCTTTAGGCGCAAGTCCTAAATTGTGAATCAAGCCACATGATTGGCAAACATAGCGCCCGGCAACTCTTCTTACAATCACATCATCTGGAACTTCTAGATTAAATACAATAAGCTCAGCATCCTCTTTTATCTCTTTTTCAAGGCTTTCAGCCTGAGGCAACGTACGCGGAAAACCATCTAAAAGATATCCTTTAAAGCAGTCGGAAGCCTTAGTCCTTGCAAATAACATCTTTAAAACCACTTCATCCGGAACAAGTTGCCCTGCATTGATATATCCCTTTGCAAGCATGCCAAGTTCTGTCTCTTTACTCATATTTTCACGAAATAAATCCCCTGTCGATAAATGGGGAATCTGTAAGTCAGCACTTAAAGTTTTAGCCTGAGTGCCCTTCCCAGAACCTGGCGCCCCTAGCAATATCACAATCTGTTTTTTCATTTTCCCCCTCTTACCCTTGCATTACATATCATAGCGCCTTGCGTTGCCGCTTCTTGGAATAGTCTTAATCAAAATTGCGACAAACTCATCCCATTCCCCCTTTTGCATCGCAGGCAAAATTGTACGTGGATCAACATTTAAGCGACTAGAAAAATCTTGCGCGTGCGGCAGTACATTGCCATGGGTATTTTCTTTTTTCAAAGAATCGATCAACCCATCCATAAATTTCTTAGATACCCAATTGCGTCCATAGACATTGCGCATGGCTACCTTTAGCTCTTCATCAGAAAAGATGCAGTTGAGAAATTGCAAAGGGTGCACGTGATCGACCCTATCCCCTACCTTGTTAATTGTCGATTCTTTACTTTTAAGCTCGACTAATGATTTGTCGGCAAGTGTCGTCACGATATAGGCAATATCTCGTTTTTCTTCAGGCGTTACACTTCTTTGATAAGGACGCGGTCCGTTTACAGAGACTCTCCTAGATAATCGCACAGTCCCTATTCTATACCTTTCTGTCATTGTCCTAGAAGGACTTGCTTGCTCTTCAACGCTTTCCGAAAACAGGGCAGCACTCAATGTGGATGCTGCAAAACAAAAGATACAGATTAAAGACTTACCGCTCATTTGCAACATTTTTCATCACCTCGTTAAAAAGGGTCGAATCTATCAAGAGACTAAAATTTGAGCAATAAAATTTTCCTATACATTTTTTTCTTGATTGGTCTATATTGTGGAGATTGTAAAGAAATATCTGATGCACAACACTCATCTTCTAATTACTTTTTTCCTATTTTCCATTTTAGCATTGCCAGCTTTTGCTTCCAACGAGTTAACTTTTTGTGAAAGCGAAGAATGCGTGACCCCCTTGAAAAGGACACCTCATATCGTCGCAATCGATCCAGCAGTTTCGTATTTAAGAAGAACAAAAGAAGGGGGAACAACCCAAACGGGCCTTCTTTATGGAATAAGGGGAAGCTATGACTATATCAAGAGATATAAGCCCTTCTTTGAAGTTCAAGCAAGTATTGAGCTTGGCTCATTAAAGGGACATACAAAAACCAATGCTCTTCATTCTAAATGGCAAGATGAGATGGCAGAAGCCAATCTCGGCTACACGTTGCAATATAAGATGAGCCCCTATTATTCCTTCACTCCATTCATCGGCGGCGGCTATATGAGAGAGGCGAATCGATTTACCGGTAAGGAAGCGATTCAATTAAAATTTATCACAGCTTTTCCCTACCTTTCTTGCGGATTTTTATCTAGTGTGTGTTTTGAAAATGGCCTTAGAATAGGACTAAACTTCCGAGTCAAAACACCTTGGGATATCAACTGTAAAGTCGAAAACGACCCCGAATATAAGCATATCTCTTTAATTGTAAATGAAAAGCAACATTACCGGGCCGAGATGCCGATAAGTTACCACAAGACGCTTCTTTGCGGCACCATCGAAATGGGGATTGCCCCATATTACGAGCTAAGGCAGTACGGCCGAAGAGAAAATTATCCATTTGATTTTCTCAAAACAAAAATTGAACTCATCGGCTGCTATACCCAATTTATCTATAGATTTCGATTATAATATGGAGACCATTTCTCAATGAAAAAAATTTCAAAGAAAAAAAATTCAGCGAAAAAAAATTTAGCTCTTTTTTTTAACCTCTCATTTGCCATCACAAGCTGCGCCTTTTGCGACATCGATCCCGATGATATCGGCGCAAAACATGAAGACAAAGCAGATGAAAGAGGCCCTTTCCATGTTGAAATGCACGCAGATTATGTTTCAAAAGCCAAAGTCAAAGATTCAGAAAAATTCCATAAACTCACCTTTGGATCAGCCCAAATTGAGGCAGGTGCCATCTATTACTATGACCCTTGCTATGAAGAAGGGGCCAACGTCACCGTATTTTATGAAAATACACTCTTAGACTGGGACTCTAATCCAAACTTTAAACAAGAAGACTACTCAGCAGCGGGCTTTACCCTTGGCGGCTTTTCAAAGCGCCTTCCCGATTGGACGTGGAAAGGGCAGCTCGTTGTAAATTTCGATAACTTAAAGCATTGGACATTTTCCGATTATATGTACTACAACATGCTTCTTTGGGGGCGCTATGAAGTATGTGATAATGTAGGCCTTCACATTGGCTTTCTTGGCGAAACGGGAATGAAAATCGATCGCGTATATCCCGTCATCGGCTTTGATTGGACTTACAATTGCCATTGGAAAATCAATGCGATATTCCCCGTGAATATGTCGGTTGTCTATACCTTAAATCCCACATGGTCTTTTGCTCTTGCCGGTAGAGTCTTTGATGAAAGAAGCCGCGTTGGAAAACATGAGCACCTCTCAGAAGGCCTTTGGCACTATCAGCAAAGTGGCGCAGAACTTGCGGTCTTTTTCACCCCTACAAAAAAAATATCGGCTAACTTACATGTCGGCACAACCTTTGCAGGGCACCTTAAAATTGCCGATAAGCACTATCATCATGGTTCAAGAGTTCACCTTGAAGGTTCCCCATATGCTGGCGGCGAACTCGATATAAAATTTTAAACTTTTACAGTTTCTCATGAAAATAAAGTCTTTACTCTTGCTGGGCATCGCTGCCCAGCTCCCTATATTACCTATTGCAAGTCAGACTCTGACATTTGATAATGCCTATGAAATTGCGACCACAAATTGTCTGGACTTTAAAATCAAAGACGCCCAAATAAGTGCGTCCGTTGCCAATGGATGGCAAGCACGTGCGCTACCCAATCCAACGCTCTCGGTCAATCTTTGTACGATTGGCCATGCAATTGCGGACGATGAAAATCAACTCACTGTGACTGTTTCCCAATTAGTTGAACTTGGGGGAAAAAGATCGATTAGAATTAATGGCAATGCCATTGATCAGATCATCGCCCATTGGGACGTTGAATCTCAAAAGCTCAATTTAAAAAAAGAACTTTTACACGATTTCATCGATATAGCCGCTTTGCAAGAATCTTGGCTCATTGATGAAAAATTGTATGAGATTGCAAAAAAACAAGCCGAATGTGATGTAAAAACACTGCCGGCTGAAAAAACCTCACCACTCGAAATAAAGAAAAAGCAACTCGCCTGTCAAAGCACCTATTTGCAACGCCTTAAACGCGAGCAAGAGCTTAAAAAAGCAAAAAACACCCTTTTTACAAGGCTAGAGTCTAAAGATTTTGACGGAATCGATTTTGATCTTTTTGAAGCAAAATCGCCCTCTTTCCCCACATCGATTGCCGAAAATCCCGAGGTGAATTTAGGAAGAGCTAAACTTATAGCAAGTTGGTGGGCCTGGCAAACCGAAAAAGCTGCGCAAATCCCAGACGTAAATGTCCAAGTTGGCGTCACAACCCAAAAATTTACTCAAGATGCGGCCTTTAACGCTGGATTTTCCATGCCCCTTCCCATCTTTAATCGCAATCAAGGAGGCGTTCAGCGCGCAATTTGCGATTATAACGCAGCATTTTTTGGACAAGAGCAACTTGAAAAAGGGAAAAAAATTTTAGCTGAGCTCCATTTTAAAGAATCCCTTTTTGCATATGAGCAATTTGTCTTTGTAAGAGATCATCTCATGCCGCTTGCAAAAGAGGCGTATGATCTTGCAAAAGCTGCCCATGATGAGAAAAAAATGGACTACCTCGATTTACTCGACGCTGAAGCGTCCCTTTTAAACACAAAAGGGCAGCTGATCGATGCAGCAAAAGATTACCATCATAAAGTAACTGAATTATAATGCACGCGCCATATGGCCTATGGGATTCCCCAATTACAGCAGAACACATCGCAAGTGTATCATCGACAATCTCTGGATTCACTGCGACAAGCGATGGCGCATCCTATTGGGTCGAATCGCGCCCTCAAAATAAGGGAAAAAACACCTTAGTCAAAAGAGATTCCTCGGGGAAAATAGAAGATATCACAAATGAAGACTTTAGTGTTAAAACCTTCGTCCATGAATATGGAGGGGGGGCTTTTACAGTCGATGGGAATAAAGTCTATGCTTCTAATGCCATCGATTCTGCCATCTACGAATTGATTCCGGATAAGGCTCCAAGGAGAATAACAATAGAAGATTCGGCAAAAGTCCGTTTTGCCGACTTAAGGGTATGCTCCCACGGCATTATCGCCATTGCCGAAAAAAAAATTGAAGGGGCTCCCACAGAAAATTTCTTAGCGCTCATCGATATTAAAACGGGAGTCTTTCGCCCTCTGGCGAAGGGAGCCGATTTTTATGCCTCTCCCTCCATTTCACCGGATGGAAAAAAAATTGCCTATCTCACGTGGAACCACCCCCACATGCCATGGGATAAGACAAGTCTTTGGGTGGCAGAGATTTCAACAGAAGGCACATTGCAAAAAACCTGCGAAATCCCAACTGGTCCTGATGAATCTATTTTGCAGCCAGAGTGGTCTAAAGAGGGCCACCTTTATTTTATTTCAGATCGGGATAAGGGCTTTTGGAATTTGCATCGAATTATCGAAAATAAAATTACTAATATTTGCCCAATGGAAGCTGAAGTAGGTGAGCCCCTTTGGGTCTTTGGTAAATCGGCCTATGCATTTTTTGGCGATGAAATTTATTTTACCTATAATAAAGAAGGATCTTGGCACCTTGCCTCTCTCAATACAAAAACGCTTGCTTGGCAAAGGATTCCAAGGCCATCTGTCTACATGCAATACCTTACTAAAAGCAAAAATGGGATCCAGTATGTCGAATCATACGCAGATGCCCCCGACGCCATTGTAGAACTTGGGCCCCATAACAATGTGCGTGTATTGTACGAGCAAGCCCCAAGTATTGCCAAAGAATTCATCAGCAAAAAAGAGCACATTGCATTCCCAAGTGTCGATAGCACGGCCTTTGGAAATTTTTACCCTCCAAAAAACCCAAACTATAAAGGGCTTGATAATGAACTCCCCCCTTTACTTGTCATGATTCACGGCGGGCCCACTGCACAAGCAAAACCCATGTTGCAGCCTAAGGTGCAGTATTTCACAAGTAGAGGCTTTGCAGTCCTTGACGTCAATTATAGAGGTAGCACTGGGTATGGGAGAAAGTATCGCGATCTTTTGAAATTTAACTGGGGGATTGCCGATGTGCAAGACTGCATCAACGGGGCGTTATATCTCGCTAAAAAGGGCCTTGTCGATCCAAAAAAACTCTGCATTAGAGGAGGGAGCTCCGGTGGCTTTACAACTCTTTTAGCGTTAGCACATGACTCAACCTTTGCCTGTGGAGCTGATTACTATGGAGTCACAGATTTAATCGCCCTTGCCAAAGACACCCATAAGTTTGAGCTCCACTATCTAGATCAACTCATTGGCCTCTACCCGCAAGAAAAAACGCGCTATCTAGCAAGATCACCTATCCATCAAGTGGACAAGCTAAATAAGCCGCTCATCATTTTTCAAGGAGAAAAAGATCCCATTGTACCCAAAAATCAGTCGGTGATGATTTTTGATGCTTTAAAAAAACTGCGTGTCAAAACAGAGCTTCATCTTTATCCCGATGAGGCGCATGGCTTTAGGCTGCCAGCCAACAATATCGATTCATTAAAAAAAGAGACGGCATTTTATCAAGAGGTGTTATATGGGAACAAGTCATTACATCATTCATCCCGTGGTCAACATGCGGGAAAACCCACAAGTCAGCTCTAAAGTTGTTTCACAAGCAATCCTCTCTGAAAAAATCGCTATCCTTGATACTTTAAATGGTTGGCATCACATCGCCTCATCAGATGGCTATCTTGGCTGGGTGCCCACAAATGCGATCATTACAAGGGACACATATCTTCATAATGTATGTGTCAACCGTTTGATGGCGCACCTTTATGAAATAGATGACACTGAATATGGACCTCTCATGACCCTTCCCTATGGCACAAAGCTGCAAGCGGAAGAGATGGAAAATGACCGCTGGCTGAATGTTTTACTCCCTTGCGGCAAAAAAGGTTTTATTCAAAGCGGCGATGTGTCATTTGAGGGTAAGCTCTTCACAAAAGAAGAACTTATCGATTTTAGTTTACGTTTCTTAAATCTTCCCTACACATGGGGTGGAAGGTCGAGCTTTGGCTTTGATTGCTCAGGCTTTGTCCAAATGCTTTATGAGCGCCTCGGCATCCAATTGCAAAGGGATAGCGTTCAACAAATGACCGATACGCGCTTTTTGGAAGTACCATGTTCCAATTTAGCCCCTTGCGATCTCATTTTTTTTGGGCGCTCGCAAGACAAAATCACCCATGTCGGGATGTCTCTTGATAAAGATCGCTTCATCCACGCCACATCAGGTGAAAATCAACCTTGGATACGGATCAGCCACCTTAGTGAAAAAGCCTGGTCGGGCGCCCCAAGCTCTCTTCTTCCTTTTAGACAAGCTTGCAGCTTACCTTTGAATATGATCAAAATAGCTCATGAGCACCTCTGAAATTTAAAACCTAAAAAACAGGGTGCTGGTCTCCTTCTATAGTCTTCAGACATCAGAAGATATTTGTAGTAATTATCCTAAAAAAATTGTTCTCTTTGGTTCTTATGCTCGCAATGACGCCGATGAAGACTCTGATCTTGATTTACTTGTAATTGAAAAAAACATGTCGAACAAGGGCTTGGAGATGGTTAAGATAAGAAATGCAATAGGAGATATCGGTGTAGGGGTAGACATATTAGTATATACTGAAAATGATGTTAATGAATTAAGTCATTTGCGCGGCTCCACTCTTTACTGGGCTTTGAAAGAAGGGAAAATTCTATATGAAAATGCCTCTTACACTTCCTTTTAAAGTTGAAACTCTATCAAAATTAAATCCATACGCTGTGACTGTCAGATACGATGAGGAAGAAATCCATCTTATTTCTTTAAGTGAAGCAGAAGAAATAATGAAAACAGTCCGATCTTGGGCTGAAAAAAATATCATCTGAAATCGATCCCATATTCCCAAGCTACTTCCTATACACCCAGGGAGTTTCCGCTTTTATGGAGCAGTTCAACTGCCGTATTCCGCATGAAGAAGTCTATTATATGCCTGGCCACCTCAACGAGAAAGCTTATTTATCATTCTTAAAATGAAATTGATGGAGAAATCGATGAAAAATGGGCGTAAAAACAATTCCCATAAAAATTAGAAAGATGAGACCGCTAAAAAGCGCATATGAGCCGGCAAACAATTTTCCGCCATCAGTCTTTAATTCATGCAAAGGTCCCATACCAGATAAAATCATGGATGCGTTGACATATGCATCCAACCAAGACAAGTCCTCAAAATGATGATATCCCCACATCCCAATTACAAGGGCAAGAGCGATCACGAAAAGTCCCGCTCCTAAATTTCGAAGTACTCGCAAAGCGAAAATAGGGAATGGGGCAATATGTTGATTTTTTGATTCATACTTCATATACGCTTTTATACTCAAAACGGCTAATTAGGTTCATGATATTTCTTCTTTGTTCGCGACGAAAGCAGGCTTATGAAGTTTTGCCGTCATAATCTTTGACAAAATAAAAGGACTAATGTTTTATAGGCATAGATACTAAATATTTTTTTAAAGAGAAAAAAATGGCAGCGGAAGCATCAAGAATGGGACCTAGTTTATCCGGACAAACAACGACTTCTAATTTAAGAAGACCTCAAACTGCTGCAGCTGTTGGAAAAACAGAGCGGGTTTCAAATACTGCGCTAGCAGCCCCAAGAAGTGCTAGTTTCTCAAGAGCTTGCACCACTCTTTCGCTAAACCCTTGTACTGGCCTGCCAACTGGCCTGCCACCTACCGACGCAGACAAACTCAACGCCATGACTAAGCGTTTTAACGATACATTTTTTGCAAAACGAAGATCTTCTGTTGCCCACGATATGGGAGCTATCAACACGAAAGAATCAGATGATCCTCTCCATATAAGAGAAATTGACGACGCTATTAAAGCTGACAACAGTGAAAGCTGCTCCAAAGTGATGTTGCATTTTAAACAGTTAACAAAATCTGGCATCCTTTCTCAAGGGGGAAAAGTGTTTAACTACTTCTTAAAAGTAGCGGCTCTAGATGAGGCAAAAAGCACTTTAACGCGTATGGAATTAGCGGGTGATGCAATTCTTCCTCTACAAGTGAGATTATTATATCGTTGCATGGAAAAAAGAGGCGATAAAGCCCTTAGGTACTATCCAGAATTATTAGAAAAAAATACTGCCCTTCCAATAGATTGCCATACAGCGATGTTTGACTTTTATTTACTCCATGCACAAAAGTCTGGAGAATGGGAACCTCTATGGAAACAGTTTAGATTTATCTTTGAAATGCCAAAAGAAGAAGATCAAAAAAAGCCCATTGATATTCCATCTCTTCTTTCAGCCCTCATCGCTTGTTCAAGAGAAATAAAACGTTACGAAAATATTCCAACTATTTTTTCTTATTGTAAAGAAAAAAAGATGCTTCCAGAAATAGCGCAGGTCCTTGACTTTGTAAGTACGCTTGCTGCTACAAAAGAGGTCTCAGACACCCTTCTTCAAACTCTTACTTATATCACAGAAGAGTTTATCAAAAACAAAAGACTGCCAGACGGCACAAAAAAAACGCTCTATGCCTGCGTTCAAATCACTTGGGATCAGATTCTAGCCACTAAAGATAAAACAAAACAACAAGAGTATTTTCGGGAGTTTAAAAAAGCGCTTCCCTCCTTTCCCGATATTGACAAAACTCCCCCCGAAAGAACAAGCTTTTCCAACACGTTTGATGCAGAAACAAAAAGTTCCAAAGTTAAACGAAAGCCCTCACTTATAGTGTCAAACCCCGATATCCCTTCATTACTCTCAAGCCCAAAGAGCAAGGAGAAGCGACGTGATTCCGGCACAATGACTTAACTACCAATATTAAAGAGATCTATTCTTAAAATGCGCATAAATCTCTTCCGCTGTCAAAGCGCGAATGCATGCCCCTGTTGCACATGTTCTTAAGCGAGGGCAACGTTTTTCAAATGTGACCCCATATGGGCATGTGCCTTGCAAGGCCAAATGTCTTTTTCCTTCGGGCTTATACTTTAATGCCGATGAAGCGCCAAAGACGCTATATGTCGGCGTATTGGTTGTTCCTGCAAGGTGCAGCGGAAGCGAATCCATCGCAATGACAAGATCGCACCCAATCATCAAATTTTGAAGCGAAGATAGCTGCATCTTATCCACTAAAACTGAATCTGTAAAACTCTCCCTTAACTGTCTTGCCATTTCAAGCTCCTTTTGCGATCCCCACACAAAGAAAAATTGGAAAAATTGCAAAGGCTTCTCTTTTTTCATTAGTTTAAGAAAATTTAAAAGGACATCTAGTGGCAATTGCTTATTAGGCCATATTGATCCAGGACATACCATCACTTTAGTTGTAGCTGTGGACTGCTCTAAAATATTGTTAACCTTAAGCTGCTCCTCAGAAGAAATTTTCAACAGCACTTGCTCATTGCTCTTTTTTTGAGGTATTTCGCTAAAATAGGATCTAACAATTGATAAATAATCCTCTTTAATATTTTGCCCTTTTGGGGGATTGAATCTAAACTTAGTAAAGAAGAGATTAGGCCACTCAGGTACTGTCTTAAACCCAAAACCTACTTTATGCGTACTTCTGACTTGTGAAAGTATAAGACCTGATTTGATATTTCCCTGTAAATCAAATGCCACATCATAATTCTCTTGCCTCAGCTGTTTTCTTGCCTCTTTGATCTCTAGATGGGTCTTTTTTGAAAATGGAGACTTACGCCACTTAGAAGTAGAAATTAAAATAGCTCTATTGACCCATGGGTGATTAGCAATAAGCTCTGCATTTCTTTCCTCCACCACCCAATCGATTTGAACATCTGGATATAAAGTGCGTATATACCTTAAGACATCATAGCAATGGATGATATCGCCAAGAGATGATGTTTTGACAATTAATATTTTTTTCATAAATTAAACAGCAATTTACAGCTCTCTTGAAAATCTTTTGGCAATGGAGCTTCTATTAAAACAGCTTCCTCTGTTAAGGGATGTATAAAAGAAACTTTTTGCGCATGCAACATAGTTCGCATTGGGCGGTATCGATTTTTAAGGTCTCTTCCATATACGGGATCGCCTAAAACCTTATGCCCCATCTCACTTAAATGCACCCTAATCTGATGGGTCCTTCCCGTTTGTGGATTACACTGCAAAAGGCTTTGTCCACTCTTATTTGTCGCTATTTTTTTCCACGAAGTGATAGCGAGAAGCCCTTTTTCTTTTGATGTTGCTCCCCATATCACTCCCCCTTGATACGAGTGAAGTTTTCCCAAATAGTTTTCAATAACTCCAGACTCCTCCTTTGGAGCACCATCGACAATCGCAAGGTAAGTCTTTTCAATGAGGCGCTTTTTAAAGAGGTCGAAAAATGCTTGGGCAGCCGGATCGTTGCAAGCAAAGAGTAACACACCCGTTGTATCTTTATCTAGCCGATGTAAAAGGATTGCCTCTTTTGCTCTTTTCTTCACTCTAGATAATAAAACTGGATCTTCAGAACTCACACCTGATGGTTTATTATAGGCGATGAGATTTTGGTCGACATAAAGAAAAGGATCTTCATTAGACTTTTCTAACACTATCGAAGAGTCGCAAGAAAATTCAACGACGTCTCCAAAACCGACCAAACGGGAACGAAAGCGCTCCACTTGGCCGTTTAAGCGGCACATCCCAGCCTCTAAAGAGCGTTTAACGCTGCGCGCTGTCAGATGATTGAGCTTAGCTTGTAAAAAATTAGAAAGGTTACTCCCCGATTCTTCTTGAGTGACTCTCCACTTTGCACTCATTACAGCGGCGCAAACTGCCTTAAAAAGCGCATGTCATTTTCTGTAAAGAGGCGAATATCTTTTACACCGTGCTTTAAAAGAATTAAACGCTCAACACCCATCCCCCACGCAAATCCGGAGTAAATCTCAGGATCGATATCCCCATTTTTTAGCACTGCTGGGTGCACCATCCCGGCCCCCGCGATCTCAAGCCACCCCGTATGTTTGCAAAGAGAGCACCCTTTTCCATTGCAATTGATGCAATTGATGTCGACCTCCATCCCTGGTTCAACAAAGGGGAAATAACTTGGTCTAAAACGCGTTTCAACTTTTGAATGGAATAATTTACTTAAAAAATCTTTCATCGTCGCTTGACAGTCGGCAAAGTTTACCCCTTTATCGACATAAAACACTTCTACCTGATGAAAAAAAACATGCGATCTTGCAGTAATGGTCTCGTTGCGATACGCTTTTCCAGGCGCTGCAATGCGAATCGGGGGCTTTGACGCCTCCATGACCCTTGCCTGTATATTGCTCGTGTGGGTACGCAGCAACATATCTTCTCCGACATAGAATGTATCTTGCATATCTCTTGCCGGATGATCAGGAGCAAAATTAAGGGCTTCAAAATTATAATAATCTGAGTCAATATCGGGTCCATATTGAACCGAAAACCCCATTCCCATCAAGATATCTAACATCTCATCTAAGATTTTAGTCACGATATGGCGACATCCGACGTGGCGCACTCTTCCGGGTAATGTCACATCGATATCTTCTTGAGATAATCTTACGGCAGCTTCTCTCTCTACAAGCGATGTATGAAGTGAGTCCGTGATACTTGTGACATGAGTTTTTAAATCATTAATCCACTTTCCAACTGTTGCGCGCTCATCCCCTTGCACATCTCGCAAAGCTTTCATCAAATCTTGTATGGCCCCTTTTTTTCCAAGGTACTTGAGTCTGATCGCTTCTAAATCTGCAATGTGGCTGACTTTAGTGAGTTCACTATCGAATTGTTTTTGAAGAGTGTGAATCTGTTGTTGCATGAAAATAATCCCGATTAAAAAAACAACCCCCGTTTCAATCACCCCTTGAATTTAATGATCTCGAAGTTAATGACCTCAAGTCATTTGCTTCAAGGAAGTGTTCGAAAGGGGGGCTGCATGAAGAGGCTGACAATAAATCTCCACGGGTCGCCTTTTGGCCCTTTTTTTGCATCTCGACGCCTGTTGCAAATTCCCTACTCTCAAGAGTATGTGAATTTGCAATAGACATCGATCTGCAAAAAAATGGCTCAAAATTCGACCTCCCGGAGATTGATTGTCAACCTCGAAGGTTTATGCAAGAGCCTGTTTGGCTCGGCCCGCCACAGCTGCAAAGCTATGTGGATCGCAAATTGCCATATCTGCTAATACTTTCCTATCTAATTCGCATTTCGCTTTTTTCAGTCCACAAATCAATTTGCTATAAGACATGCCGTTAATTTTAGCGGCAGCCCCGATACGTACGATCCACAAGCTACGAAATTCTCGTTTCTTTTCTTTGCGATGGCGATAGTTATATGCCAAGGCGCGAAGAACTGCATCTTTTGTAAGACGCAAGTGGTTTTTACGATCGCCTACAAACCCTTTGGCTTGCTTTAACAATCTTTTTTTGCGACGGTGTGAAGCGACAGCGTTGGTTGCTCTAACCATAGCTTATCTCCACTGTTAAGTGTCTGTTTTCAATTCACCTTTTTTTTCGAGGCAATTGGAAAGAATCAAAAAGTCTACCTTTTCGAATTTTGCAATTGCCTCTTGTGTCTAATCTATTAAACACAAGTGGATCTCTTATACAGACAAAGTTTTACAAATCATGTTTTACAAATCATGTTTTACAAATCATGTTTTACAAATAAGGTTATGAAGAAAATTTTTACATTTTCTTCGTTAAAATTTATACGCACATCACGCGTTTATATGTCTTCAAATGTCCATCGTCCACAAGTGCAGACTTTGAAAGCTGACGTTTACGCTTTGCTGGCTTCCCAGTTAAAAGGTGACGCTTTCCAGCTTGAGCTCTCTTGAGCTTGCCTGTTGCAGTCACTTTAAACCTAGCAGCCACACTTTTTCTTGTTTTCATTTTCGGCATTGCATCTCTCCTAAGTTGGCTTCACATCTAATCCACGAGCAACAGGTTGCTTTTGCAGTTCCTTATCCGAATGCTCTGGTGTCGATGTGGGTGCCTTTCCATCTTTTTTCTTCTTCGCTCCTGGGGCCAATACGGCAATGAGCATACGCCCCATCAATTTCATGGGCGATTCAACCATCGCCACATCCTCTAAATCGGCACAAAATTTCTCCATCAGCTTTTCACCGATCTCGGTGTGAGCCATTTCTCGACCGCGGAAAGTACAAGTTACTTTAACTTTATTCCCTTTGTCGAGAAAATCACGGGCATGCCTTAATTTGGTTTCTACATCATGGTCATCGGTATTGGGCTTAAATTTTATTTCCTTTACCTTGACTTGATGCTGTGCCTTTTTACTTTCCTTTTCCCGCTTTGTTTGATCGTATCGGAACTTTCCGAAGTTGATAATCTTACAAACCGGGGGACTTGATCCTGGAACTATTTCAACCAGGTCCAAACCTTGTTCTTCAGCCATAGCAAGAGCTTCACCAAGTGATATAACACCCACTTGCTCTCCCAGATGGCTGATCACACGCACTTTCGGCGCGCGTATTTCTCTATTTACTTTCAAAATTCACTCTCGTATAACTTTTTACTTTCAAAATTCACTCTCGTATAACTTTTTACTTTCAAAATTCACTCTCGTATAACTTTTTACTTTCAAAATTTACTCTTGTATAGCTTTTTACTTTCAAAATTCACTCTCGTATAACTTTTGAGTGTGTTTCAGTATAACTTGTTAACACCTTCTCATCGTGCTCTAGCAATATTGCAATCATCCTCTCTAGTGACCTAAACACCGATACTGCAAGTACGGTAAGTGTGCCAGACTTGCTATTTTGGCTGCACCGTTTTAGGTAATCAGCACTTACAAAATCAAATGCGATAAACGGCCCCTTCCATTCTCTTCCCAAAGCATCAGTTAGCCGCATTTCAAGCACCGGCCCCCTATACTGATGTAAAGACACTGCATCCTTTAAACTTTCACTATAGCTATACCCACAAACAGTAAAAGCCTCGTCAATAGAAGCTATAGCCTTTTGATAGCGAAGAGAAAGAGCTGCAGCTTTTGGCTCGTCTACTTGCAGACACCAATACCCTTCAAAATTGAACATCTTAACGATTTTATCAATGAATTGCAAGCACGAAATCACTTCTTTCACAACTTGTTCAACTTCACAAAAAATATGCCCCTGATCGGCCATGACAAAACGCGTATCGTGCAACCCCCCAAGATGAAATTCCCTTTGCAAATTAGGAATATGTCCGTATTCAAAATAGCAAGCAGGCGTCTTATGCCGAGTTAAAGCAAATAATTTGGTATGAGAGTGGCTGAAATGAGTGGGTAACCCAAGATCTACATCTTGATAACAACAATTTAATAGCCTATCTTCTTCTCTTGTGTCATCATCCTGACTATCAACCTCTTGTAATGGAGGTCCCACTACCCTTTCAAATCCATGCCTTTCATATTCTTGTGCCAAAACATTAAGAAGAGTATGGCGAAGGCGCGCGCCCTCCTTTAGCCAATACCATCCGTGTGGGCTAAGTTCTGAGGCATCGATGAATAAAGAAAGTTTTTCCCCAATCTTTAAATGATTAGTTTTTTGAAGGTTTTTTAAAATTTTCAGATGTTTTTTAAGCGCGAAAGAGTCAAAGAACGCCGTTCCGTGAATGCGCAAAGCAGAAAGACTTCCCTCCCCCTCTATATAGTAGGACGCTTTTTCCACGTTGAGTAATTTAAACGCTCCCGTTTCACTTGTATCTAAAATAAAAGGATTTACAAGATATTTGCCTTCGCAAAAATCGCTAAAAGTATCGATTTGCACGATACTGACAATGTTATCATGAGAAGCAAGCACTCGCCTTGCGACTATTGACTGCCCATGGTGGAGAAAAAAGCTTGCCGCATTTTCTCTCATCATCTCCACAAGACGCACCTTCTTTGCCGCCTTCGCAAGACCCCTCATCTTTTCTTCTAAAAGTATTAAGCCATAATCATCGATAGGAAGATCTGTCAGAAAGTCGTAATAAAAACCAAACTCTGTCACGACAAAATCAACTAAAAGTATACCTGGATATACGTCAGAGGCAGCAAGGGCTAGTAGCTCCGCCACGCCAAGACGCAAAGAAAAAAGAGAATTCATTGGGATATAGCTGACTCGAACAGCTGACCTCCACGATGTCAACGTGGCGCTCTAACCAACTGAGCTAATACCCCTAAAGTTAGATGGTGGGAAGTGTATGTTAACGCTTTTTTTTTGTAAAGAATGTTTTGCTTCTTCTTACGCGCTGATAGCTAATCGCAAATCGATGCGCCTCATCGCGTATGTTTTGCAAAAGAAATAAAACCTTAGATCTTGCGCTTAAGACAATTGGATCTTTGATGCCCGGCAAATAGATTAGCTCTTGCGTTGCCCCTTTATCGTGCCTGCCTTGCTCTTTTGCAAGGGCCACAACATCAATTGCGCCTAAAATATTTAATTCCAAAAGAACCTTTAATGCAATCTTAAGATGACTTTTTCCTCCATCGACGATCAAAAGATCGGGAAAGTCATCTTCAGCTTTTGCTCTTTTAAATCTTCTAGATAACACCTCCTGCATGGCGGCATAGTCATCACTTTCAACTCTCTCTTTTATCTTATACCTGCGGTATCTAGACGAATCTTTTTTTCCTTCATAAAAGGAAGCAAGAGCTGATACCACTTCAGTTCCTGAGAAATTAGAGTTATCAAAACACTCGATTCGCCTAGGATAGCGGGATAACTTTAAACGCTCTTGCATCTCCAATAACACTTTTTCCCTTAAAGCCAGATCCCCCTCTTTTTTCTTAAAATTCGCCTCTGCATTCGCATATGCCATTTCCACAAGATTTTTCTTACTTCCGCGCTTTGGAACCAAGAGATGAAGGTTTCTTTTTTCTTTTGAAAGAATCTCTGCAATCGCTTTTAAATTATCTTCTGCAAGAGAAGAACCAATCAATATTTCTTTGGGAATATCTAAGCGATCTTGGTAATGTTGCAAAAGAAATGCCTCCATAAGCTCTTGATCATTTTCAACGACGTTGCTAAAGTGAAAATCTAAAGAACCATTTAACTTACCTAAACGAAAGATTAGCTGCGTTAAAAGCACCTCATCCCCTTGTCTATAAAGAGCGATCACATCGGTATCAACCCCTGCAATTTTAAACACATTTTGCCCTTCTAATGTTCTTTCAATGTGCTTAATCATTTTATATACCTTTGCAGCATTCTCAAAGTCTAAACCATCCGATGCCTTTTTCATTTCTTCATAAAGCTCTTTTAGCACTTCTTTATCTTTTCCTTGCAAAAACTTGATAGTCCTTTTAACCAAGGTGTCGTACTCATCTTTTGTGCACCGATTGACACAAGGCGCAATACATTGCTTCATATCATAGAGGATACATGGACGAGTGCGCCTTGCAAATTCGCTATCAGAGCATTGCCTAAGTGGAAATAGTTTGTGGAGCAGATCAAGAGTTTTTCGCGCAGAGTCAGCGCTCGTATAGGGCCCAAAGTAGGTGGCATTAGGTGCAAGATTTCCCTTGTAACGAAAAATAGAAACATATGGCCATTTTTCATTTTCATTAATCCTTAGCGCAATGTAGGCCTTATCGTCTTTTAATAAGACATTATAGTGCGGCTTATGCTTTTTAATGAGTGTGTTTTCAAGTAAAAGGGCTTCCTTTTCAGATGACACGACAATCGTATCGATCGCCACCACTTTTGCAATGAGATAGGGGATCACCTCTCGCCCATCACCTTGAGGAAGAAAATACTGCCTGATCCTCTTTTGCAACGCCTTGGCCTTCCCCACATAAAGGATGCTGCCATCTCCTGACTTCATGATGTAGACGCCGGGAAGATTTGGAAATAACTTTAGCTGATTGCGATCAAAGAGAAGTTTTTGCATAGCAATTACTTACGTTGCAGACACGCTTTTCTCTTTCATTGCAAGCTGTCCACAAGCTGCTGCTATATCATCGCCCTTGGTGTAGCGGCAAGTGTTGACAATGCGGGAGCCAAAAAGAACTGTCCTAAAATCTTTAATGGCCTTTTTCTCTGGGCGCTTCAATCGAAGGCCTGCCACTGGATTGTAGGGAATTAAATTGACAGTGCACTGCTTACCGTGCAAAAGATGGGCCAGCTCATGTGCGTGATCGGGATGATCGTTTATTCCGGCAATGAGCGTATATTCGAATGTAATATCGCGTTTTGTTTTATGGGAATACTCATCCATCGCCTTTAAAATATCTTCAAGAGGATATTTCCGCGCATATGGGATGATTTTCAGTCGAATGTGTTGATTGGGAGCGTGCAGGGAAAGCACTAGATTGACCTTAAGTCCTTCTATGCTAAGGCGCTTAATCCCCTCTACAATGCCAACAGTGGATAGAGTAATGCGCCTTTCTGAAATATTTAAAAAGTCTGCATCGCAAAGCAATCTGATAGAGGTGACAACCGAATCGTAATTTTTAAGAGGCTCTCCCATTCCCATATAGACTACATGAGAAACTCTTTCTCCTTTTAACCTAGAAACGGCAGTTCGAGATGCTAAATTGGCACAAGATTCTGAACTGCAGTCACTTTTGATTGGGTGGGACATTCCCAAATGGTGAAGGACCACCCCATCAAAATGTGACTGTGGTTCAGAAGGTTGTGTCAAGTTAGCGTCGCGGGCTGCCGTTTTTAGGTTTAATCCGACCCACGCATTGATTTGTACGACTTGCTCGACAATTTCAGCAGGGCGCAAATTGCGCACAAACCCCTCTTTTCCAGAGGCACAAAAGGCGCATTTTGCAGGACACCCCACTTGGGAAGAGACGCACACAGTTCTTCTATCGCCAGAGCAAATAAGCACCGATTCGACAAAAGTGCCCTCATGCAGCTTCCATAAAAATTTATATGTCTGCAGATCTTCAGATTCTTGAACGCGAATAAGCTCAAGCGTTTTTAATTTGATAAAGGATGGTAACTTTGCGCGCAAATCTTTGCTTAAATTCGACATAGCATCCCAATCCAACACCCCTTTTTCATACACCCAACTGACAATTTGCTTGGCGTTGTATTCTTTTTCCCCATGGGTCGTCATCAAGGACTTAAGATCGGAAACGTTTAACTCAAAAAAATCGCGCATAAATAAAACCTTTTTCAAGCATATTAAAAGAAATAACAATAGAATTCAAGATAAATCACATTTATTTTTATTAAGAAACTCATCTTTCCATCTATAATTATCGAGTAGCCCTTCACAACTTCTGCCCAGTATTTTATATGCCATATAAAGCGCTTCAATAGAGGCAAGACCTGCGTCTTTATCCGCGCAATCCTCTTGCCTTCGGGGGTATGCGGTTTTGATTTGAGGAATTGATCTAATCTCCAATCTACTCGTAGTTCTATCGACAAACTGTCTCATCTTTTCAGTATGCCGCCACGTCGCATCTAAAAGAAAAATCCCTTTTCCTTGATCGCTTGCGCTTAAAGGAGGGCCGTCAAGAGCTAAAAGCACATAATTCGTCAAATCGGGCAAGTTTGCACCCGGATAGGTGAAAAAGCGAAAGTCCGACCTTCCTTCAAGCCCCCTTAGGCTACACTTTTTTAAATTTTCCCTTCGATGGCGAAGGACGATTGTTACCCTAGGTTCGGCAGTTCGAGATGGCAAATTAATGCAAGATTTTGAATTAGAATCATTTTGCAATGGGGTGGGACATTCCTGAGCAGTGAAGGACCACCCCATTGCAAATGATGCTGGTTCAAGAGATTGCGTTAAGTTGCCGTCTCCAACTGCCGAATCTAGGGTTATAGGAAAAGGTTGCATATTTGCCAAGTATTTGTTTATATAAAGTTCTTAAAAAAAGGAGACTTATCACCCATGTTAAAAAAAAGCACCCTCATTATGAGCCTTAGCGCCTTATTGTTGCAAGCGTATCCGCTTGTTGCAGCAGGCCAAGAAGTTAAACCCTCTTCTGACGTCAAAAAGGCAGAAACAGCTAAAGGGAGCGTACAGTGGCTCACTAATTATGAAGAGGCTGTCAAAGCATCAAAAAGTGAGAAAAAGCCCATCGTCATGCTATTTACCGGATCTGATTGGTGCTCATGGTGCACAAAACTTGAAGAAGAAGCACTATCATCTGCTGAATTTGCAAAAGATGCAGGTAACAACTTCATCTTTTTAAAGCTGGATTTTCCTCTTAACAGCTCACAAGCCCCTGAAGTCAAAGCACAAAACAAACAACTTCAACACAAATTTGATGTGAGAAGCTTTCCTCTTGTCGTTGTATATGATCCCACTACCGACAAAAAAATCGGTTCTACTGGGTATCGCGCAGGTGGAGGAAAGTCTTATGCCGACTACCTTAACAAGCTTAGACCCGTCATCAAATAAGTCAAGTCACTTAGCCACCATAGAGTGATACCGAAATTGCTTCACCTTATGCAGTCATAATAGATCTCTTGCATAAGGTGAACAAGGACGATTTCAGCAATTGCCGCTTGTCACTATAGCGAACTTAGCGAACGCACCCTTTAGAGGCTGACAATAAGCTGTATTTCTTGGGAAAACCACCTCTCATGAAGTAATTTTCCTTGAAAAAACCACCTCTCATGAAGTAAAATTCCGAATAAAAGGTTAACTTAGAGGTTTTCATGTATGCAGATAGGATAAATAAAAAAACTTTAGAATCGTCATTTCTTCGTCCCTTTATCACGGCTATTTTAGGGCCTCGAAGGGTTGGAAAATCTTTATTTGTTCATCATTACGCTAAGAATCATCCGGAGTTGATCTGGGTTTTTCTCAATATGGATGATATGAGTCAGCGAGTACGCGTGGAAAAACAGGAGTTGGAAGCTCTAATCATTGAGGGAGCAAAACAACAAATTGGTGGAAAAAATAAAGTTTGGGTCGTCGTCGATGAAGCGCAAAAATGTCCTTTAATATTTGATCAGGTGAAAATCCTTTACGACAATTTTAAAAATTCAGATAAAATAAAATTTATATTAACAGGTTCGGCGGTTCTGAGCTTACATCAATTAAGTGCCGAATCACTTGCAGGACGTATTGAACTGCATCATCTACAAGAATTTACTCTTCGAGAATCGACTTTATTTAACGAGCCTGAAACCTTAAAATTCTCTTTATTTGATCAAATGAGTAAAGATGAACCGCCACAACAGATCGGGGAGCTCATTCACAAATTAAAACCATTTAAGCCTATTTTGGAGGATGTATTACAACAGCAACTTCTCTGGAGTGGACTACCTGAGCTTAAAAGTTGTCAACACAACGAGGAAAAAATCATCTATCTGAATAACTATATCCAAACATATCTAGAAAAAGATGTACGTGCAATTGAATCAATAACTAACTTAACACTATATCGTAATTTGATGTCAATCATAGCAGAACAAACAGGTTCTGTTAGAGAAGATACACGAATTGTCAATGCATTAGGCTGTACTCGCGATACTTTAAAAAAATATCGAGGGTTTCTCGAGGCAACCCTTTTATATCAGGATATATATCCCTATATCGGGAGCACAATTAAACGGTTTGTCAAATCTCCTAAAGGCTATTTGAGAAACAATGGACTTGTTTCGGTTCTTACTGGCCTAGTTGAATATAAGACTTTGGCTTCTAGTGGACTGATAGGGCATCGATTTGAGAACTGGTTTCTAAACGAACTCCGTGTTTGGCTCGCAAGAGATCCTATGCGATCTGAAATTTATTTTTGGAGGCTTGAATCGGGTGCAGAAGTTGATTTTATCGTTGAAAAAAAACCTTTCGTTTACCCTTTTGAGGTGGCTTATAACAATGCACCAGATATAAAAAAAATGAGAAATTTAAGCAAGTTCCTAACGGAAGAGCCAAGAGCAAAATGGGGATATTATATTTACCGGGGAGATTTCTCCATAGATAAAGAACGTCGTATCTGTTTTATTCCCGCATGGGCTGTTGGGTAGTCACCGTCATTAGACTTCATGCCAATGGGATAAACGCATTAATTCTTTTGGCACCTCCATTAAAAAGCGAGAGGGGCGACAACTGACTTCTGTGCCCATTTTCTTTCTTTTCTTGGCCATGCTAATCGTTAAAAATTTCATAGCCCTTGTCATCGCGACATACATCAGGCGCCTTTCCTCTTCAATCCCTGTCGCCAACACGCTTTTTTCGTGAGGGATAATGTGATCTTCAACACCGACCAAAAAGCAAGCCGGAAATTCCAGCCCTTTTGCACTATGAAATGTCATGAGATTGACTTTATCTAATGTGTGGCTATTTTCTTTGTCTTCCTGCCGATAGGCATTAATGGGAAGGCTTTGGACATATTCTTGTAATGATTTATCTGCTTGCACCTCATTTTGACCCTCATAGGTAGCTATGCTCGAAATAAACTCTTGTACATTTTCCCATTTAAAGGCGCGCATTTGCTCGCTTTTTACCTCTTCATGGATTGCTTTTTTATATTGAAGTACCTCAACAAGCCATAACGCACCTAAGTGGAGTCCTTCTTGAAACTTTTTTTTTGCCATCTCAATTAAATCGACAAAAATATCGACTCCCCTTAACGCCTTATCAGACATCTTTTCTCTTAGCTTGACAAAATTTGCTTGCTGTCTACTAACGCCTATTAAAACTTCCCATAAAGAAATCCCTTGCGATCGATTATAAGCCGTCATCAGATCTAACGCCGCCTCCCCAATGCCTCGTCTTGGATAGTTGATGCTCCGTAGCAACGCCATTTGATCAAGAGAATTGACGATGATCCTTAAATAGGCCATTAAATCGCTGACCTCTTTTCTTTCGTAAAACTCCACCCCCCCATGTATGTGATAGGGAATGCCTCTTATCCACTTATCGCCATCTTTCCATGCGAATTTTAAAAGTGCCTCTTCAAAATTGCGAGATAATGCATTCGATCGATATAAAATCGCCATGTCTTTCCAATTTAACCCAAATTGAAGGCGCATCGCATGCATTCGACTCACAACAGACTCAGCCTCTTCAACTTCAGTCGGCGCAAAAAAAACATCGATTAACTCCCCATCGCCATTTAAGCTCCAAAGAGCCTTACCATGCCTTTTTAAGTTGTTGGCAATGACAGCATTTGCAGCCTTTAAAATGGTATTCGTCGAGCGATAGTTTTGCTCGAGCTTAATCACTTTTGCATCCGAAAATGCCAAAATATTTTGCACATCGGCCCCGCGCCACCCATAAATGGATTGATCATCGTCGCCAACAACACACAAATTCTGATGCTTGGCAGTCAAAAGCGCTGCCAACTTATATTGAATCGGATTTGTATCTTGATATTCATCGATCATCACAAATTGAAAGCGTTTTTGATACTTGGATAAAATCTCTTGGTTAGATTCCAAAACTTGCACGGTTAATGTCAAAAGACTATCGAAATCAACGGCATTATATGCCCTCATACTATCTTGTAAACGCGTATAAAGCGACTTTGTGAATGTGTGATGCCAAGAGGATCCCAAGCGCTTCATCTCATCCGGCTTTAGTCCTTTGTTTCTGGCATGTATAATTGCCTCAAAAGTCGGTGTTATCGACGGCATATCCCCTTCACATTCTAAAAGATCTCTTGCAATGACATTCACAAGGCGCATGACATCGTGCTCATCGTATAACGTAAATGAAGACGTATAGCCAAGGTGATGAATTTCATGGCGTAGCACTTGCATACAAAATTGATGGAACGTGCTTAATGTCAATTGTTTGGCAAGCGTTGGATGAACTAAAGAGGCAAGGCGATGGCGCATTTCTGCCGCCGCCTTATTAGTAAAAGTTAAGCCCAATATTGCATGAGGAGAGACTTTTAACTGCTGAATGAGGTGCGCCATGCGAAGAGTTAAAACGCGTGTTTTACCGCTGCCAGCGCCTGCAAGAAGCAAAAGCCTTCCTTCTACATGCTCAACTGCCTTGACTTGTGCTTCATTAAGGTTATACACGAAGATTATACATGAGGTGTGCTGGCTAAAAACAGAATGAGTTCTTGGGAAATATCTTGCATCTTCGCTACATGAGCTAGCTGCCTTGGCTTCACAATGATATCGATCCCATCCTTAAGAAGGTGGCGCGAAAGGCGGTATGCCTCTTTTACAATGCGCTTAAACCGATTGCGTCGCACAGCATTGCCGTGATGTCTAGAAACAGTAACGCCCAATCTGCTTTGAGGATATCTGCTTTGCCTATACTCTATGATGATATGGTGACCCACAAGACGCGTTGGCATCTGAGCTACCCTCTGGTATTGCCCACGATGCCTTAAGCGATAAGACTTTAAAAATGCAAAGCTCACACTCTTGTGAGTTGATGTCTACCTTGACGACGGCGGCGATTGATAATCTTGCGTCCGTCTGATGACTTCATTCTTTTGCGAAATCCATGCATTGCTTTACGGCAACGTTTGCTTGGCTGATATGTACGCTTCATGGAAAGATTTCCTTATCTTACTATGTTGCTATCTCATTGTTGATGCCATCACTTAACGCTCAGGACACTTAAAGCTCAGGGACACTTAAAGCTCTGTGATGAAACAACGACTCTGAATGCAACAAATGGTTTTGGTCAGAATTATGCAAAAAGAGCACATAAATTGCAAACAAAACTTCCAATTTACATTTTTTCTCATTTCCACACTATCTAAAGCGGAATTTTATGCCAAAATGAACCTTAACAAAAAATTATGGTTGAAATGAAAAACAGCAATCTTGTATAAATGATGGTTAATCTCTTGCTAAGAAATTAGGACACATATCATGAAAGTAAAAGCATCCATTAAGGCTGACCCTTCGAAAGGAGATATCCTTGTTCGTCGCCAAGGTCGGCTATACGTTATTAACAAAAAAGACCCAAACCGCAAGCAGCGGCAAAAGGGTCCTGCACGCAAAAAATAATTAAGGACATCTATGGCGAAAAAGTCATCAGTCGAAAAACAAAAACGACGCGAGCGCATGGTCAAACTTAAATGGGACAAGCGCCAAGCCCTAAAAGCTCAAAGCTGCGATTTATCTTTAAGCGAAGAAGAGCGTCAGTTGGCGCGTACATCTCTTGATAAAATGCCAAAAGATTCAAGCCCAACGCGTCTTCGCAACCGTTGCAAGCTCACAGGGCGCCCACGTGGCTTTCTTAGAAAGTTTCAAGTCTCTCGCCTGACATTTAGAGAGATGGCTTCCAACGGCTTAGTTCCAGGCGTGACCAAATCTAGCTGGTAATAGAAAGAAACAAGTCGCGAGCAGCCATTCCCGCTAAAATAATTTATTCAAGCAAAGAGGCTGACAATAAATCTCCGGAAGGTCGAATTTTGAGCCATTTTTTTGCAGATCGACGTCTGTTGCAAATTCACATACTCTTGAGAGTAGGGAATTTGCAACAGACGTCGAAATGCGGAAAAATGGCCAAAAGGCGACCTCCCGGAGATTTATTGTCAGCCTCGAACTGCTACTTCTGATTCCTTTTGTTATTTAAGTAAATAACCCCTTTTCCTCACGAAAAAAATTGCTGTTTACAGTTGAATGTAAGGAAATTTTAACTTCAATCTTTGTAAATGCTCTTGATCAAAATTATTGGCAATGCGCTCTAAAAGCCTCTCTTTTACTGTGTCGAAAAAGCCACTTAACACATTTAACCTTTCTATAGGAGAGTGAGCAAAAATGACAAAGCTCTCCCTTTGATCGATGTTGGGATAGGGTCCAGAGCCAACCCACAGATCCTGGGTCTCATCATCTAGGGTGCTTAAATCACCGAATTTCACATCAATCAATGCATTCATGATATCCTGGATAATTGCTGCAACAAGATCATACTTGTTTTTTTCTTTATCAAGAAATGCATCATCCATTTCCTGCAAATAGTAAATGGCTTCTCTATCTGGAATGATCGTAGAATTTATCCAATTTTCCGGATCATTAGAAAGATTATTTTCCGCTACGATTAAAATATTCAAACAAACAGCTAAAAGAGATTCGATATCTTGGAAAAATGGCTTATGTCTTGCATCAGATGGGCTTTTTATCTTGCCTATCTCTAAGAAAAGCTCTCTTTTGAATCGACTTAAGATCTTAAGCTCTTGCACTAAGTTAGCGCCATCAAAACTAACATGCATGGCTTCAAGGTTTAAACCTGTGGCTGCGATGAATTCCAGCACCTTCACATGGCAGCACATGTTCTTTACATAAATGATCTTTAAATCTTTAAAGTAAAAGCCCGAGATAAGTTTAATCCAGGTCACACAATTCATTTGGACTTCACTTAAATCCAAGGAACGCAATTTTTTGCAAGATAGGAATACATTTTCAATGACTTCAAAAGGGATCTCTTCAAGAGAAACCCTTACAAGGCTTAAAACTTCTAAATCTTGGAGTGTGGCAATGGCTATAAGATCTGCCCTATTAAGCAGTGTATCATTCAACTTCAAAGTACACAATTGAGGCATTTTGTTAAAGAGACCGGGTAATTCACCCTCATTTATTATCAATCCTGAAAGATCGAGTTCCTCAAGCTTTTTCCAGCAGTTCTTTGGTATTTCTAGCAAATCATAATGAGATGGAGGTCTGTCTCTTCTTTTTTTTACTGATAGATCAAGCCTCACAAGACTTGGGGTCAAGGGAGCAAGCTTTTGCAAAATATCTTCTCTTAAATCCTCGCAAAGAGTCAAAGAAAGTAAATTCAAAAGTTTAACTGCCTCACACAAATCCTCTGAATCAAATTCTCCATCCGATAGATCTAATTCCTCAAGACGGTTAAAAGGGCTGCTTATCATTTGTAATAAATTTGGACGATTTAATTCCCTTAAACCAGAAAAAGGGATAGGACCAGTAAAAGGGATAGGCAAGTGTAAAATTCTAACAGAGGGTTGCGTGGCGATTAAAAAAGCCACTTCAGTGATTAGCCTTTTATCCGATACATTGCGAGGAAAAGTGATTTCTCGCGGATAAATTCTTGTGGTTTTAGAAAAGGTTTCAGAAAACTCTTTAGGAAATGCAGCTTCTTCTATATCGAGAAAGTTTGCATGGGCTTGATCTTTTGCACTCTTCACTAATTTATCTCTTAATGAAGGGGACATTAACTGTTTAGGGTTTAATGCTCGGGACATTAAATAATGCACAATGCCTTCTCGCTTTTTACGGAATGGTGCGGCCACGGCATTCCCATATTGCGTGAGAGCTTCACTTGAACTTCCTGTTGGTATAACTCCCGACATGGAAAGACTCCTTAAAAAATTATAAACTCCATATATACTCAGGCCACCTGAATCCTGGAAAATTTGTCAAGGAGGCGGCGCCCTTTTTTGGTCTGGAGCGAGAGACCATTGCCTTTGGCAAGGCTCGAGCGAAGACCAAAAAAGGGCAGCCAAGCCGACGCTGCCAAAATTCCAGGATTCAGGTGGCCTGAGTATATACTGCTTCCAGCTTTCAACTGGAAGCAGTATATAGTGCAATATGCCACATTATCAATAAAATGGCTAGCAATAAAAATTACACTAGCTATTTATTAATAAATAATTTAACATAGCACAAAACAAACAACCAAACTCAACAGTTTTATTTGGTTTCATTACACCTAGAATCAGTTGTCTTCAAATCATCAAATGGATTTTATGAATTATGTTACAAAATGTAGCTTCTGTTTTAAACCCACTAGTTTCTTTAGGCGAAGTGATCCCCACGCAAGGAAGTTCTGATAAAGAGCAACGAGTTGCTGATCTTGCAAAAGCTGCTTTACCCTTCGACGTCACTGGCGCTATTTCAACTTTGGATATAGTGGTTACAGTCCTTTCTTTCTTAACTCCCGGCGACGCCTCAATAGCTGCGCAAGTATGTAGGTGGTGGAGGCGGCTGTTAAGAGAGGATTGTCGCTTAGTTGCTCAAGTCGCAAGAAATGGGGATTGTGATCTTTCTCCTATTTTAGATGAAGAACCCATCTATCATTTGCGTATGAATTGGGCAGCTTTTCACGGGTATCTTGAGATTTTGAAATGGGGAAGAGAGGGGAAACATCTTTCCCCATGGAATTCCATGACTTGCGCAAGTGTACTCTTGGGTGAACATTTTCAGGTGTTGAAATGGCTAAAAGCCAATGGTTGCGAATGGGATCTCAATCTATTACGCAGGGCCAGTACATATTTCGGTTATGATCATTCCTTATATGTATGTGAATTGGCAGCTTTGCGTGGTGATCTTGAGACTTTAAAGTTATTAAGACTAGAAATAAAGTATACTTGGGACGACACACTGTTGGCAGAATATGCAGGAAACGGGGGAAATCTTGAAATTCTAAAGTGGATCCTTGCCAATGGGTGTCATTGGAATGATATCATTTGCGATCAGGCAGCTCTTAATGGCCATCTTCACGTGTTAGTATGGGCATTAGAAGAAAAGGGATTCTCTTTGTATGCGAGGTTATATGCTTTGGCAGCAGAAGGGGGGCATTTAAATGTCTTAGAGTGGTTAAGGCAAGAAAATTGCCCTTGGGATGCGTCTGCATATGCAAGTGCTGCTAAAAATGGGCACACACATACCATGCAATGGGTCAAAGACCAAGGCGCTAATTGTGAGGAAACAAGTGAGAATGATG